>QNER01000269.1 GCA_003646175.1 Candidatus Parabeggiatoa sp. nov. 1 | reverse complement strand
TACTATCATTGCTCGAAATGTGACAGTCCGTGCCGGTTCCATAGAAAGTCAGGTAGAAGCCGGCAAAAAGATGATTCAAGTGCTTGAAAATCAGTTTGATAAACCACGTATTGTGAGCTTAAGCGATCTCACCTATCGTTGTAAGCCCAAACCCCAAGCAGCCAAACCCCAAACGGAAAGTGATTCTATTACCCCTGACAAAAAAGTCTTCCGTGATCATTTAAAAGATGGCAGCGATGGTCCCGAAATGGTGTGGATTCCAGCCGGGCGTTTTCGCATGGGGGATATTCAGGAGGACGGTGGGTCAGATGAGCAGCCTGTGCATCAGGTGTCTGTCGCTCGCTTTGCGATGGGGCGATATGAGGTGACTGTGGGGGAGTTTCGGCGGTTTGTGAATGCCACTGGTTATAAAACGGATGCTGAAAAGGCAGGAGCTTGTTGGGTTTGGGTAGGTGATAGTTCTGGAAAGAATTGGCGTAATCTTGGATTTCCCCAAACAGATAATCATCCGGTTGTTTGCGTGATCTGGAATGATGCCGTCGCATACGCCGAATGGTTAAGTCAACAAACCGGTCAACAATACCGTTTACCCACCGAGGCCGAATGGGAATATGCAGCGCGGGCAGGAACCTCCAGCAATTATTGGTGGGGTAATGACATTGGCTCTAATAAAGCTAATTGTTATAAAAATTATTGTGGTGACCATTTCAAGTACACCGCACCGCTCGGTTCATTTGCTGCTAATCCCTTTGGTTTGTATGACACCGTGGGGAATGTTTGTTCGTTCCCATGCTCTAAGTATGAAGGCAAATATAATGGTAAAGAAAGTGAATGTATTAGCCAGAATAGTGGCAGCCCTCGTGCGCTCCGCGGTGGTGCGTGGAACAACAGGCCGAGGTACGTGCGGACAGCGAGCCGTAACAGGAGCTCGCATGACTACCGCAGCGACGACGTGGGGCTTCGCCTCGCCAGGCTTTAGTTTTTGATTTTGGGTTTTTTAGTTTTGGCAGTTTTTTTTTGGGTTTTTTTGATTTTTTTTTTGCCCGCACGCCAGTGCGGGCAGCGATTTTTTTTGGTGCATTTGATGTAGAACGGTATATAGATCATTGGTAATTGATCATTGTGAAGAGAGCGTTCTGATGTGAGATAAGCTTTGGTATAATAAATTGGCATTTCAAACCGAGAAATGATGCAAGAATTCTATTACCCAATCTACGCAAAAGTTTTTTTAATAGTTAACGGATACTATCCCTAAGAAGGGATAGCATCCGTGTTTTGCGTAGTTCCCATTAGCCATTACCCGGTACTAACTATTAGGAGAAAATATTTAATGAACGCGGTACAATTTAAGACATTTGCTCGTGATGGATTGATAAAAATCCCATCTGAATACAAGGACTTTTTGGATAAAGAACTGAGTGTCATTCTTCTACTCACAGAAGAAGCGGCAAAGCGTAAAGAACACCTTTTTGAATCCGTCAACAAGCACGCATTCAAACTGCCGGCGGATTACAAATTTAATCGGGACGAGATGAATGAGAGATAACGTTTTTTTTGATAGCAATCTCTGGGTATATTTATATTCAGACACGAACAAATGTTCTATCGTGATTGATCTGAGCAATAAGCACTTTGACAACATTGTTATAAGTACCCAAGTGCTAGGCGAATGTTTTAATGTTTTAACCAGAAAAAAGATTAAAACATCTGAACTTGCCCAAGAAATTATTGAGGATATTGCTTCTGCTTCTGACGTTGCCGGTATTGATAAACAGTCTGTTATCAAAGCAATAAAGATTCATACCAGTTACAAATATTCATATTATGATAGCTTAATCATTGCCTCGGCATTAGAAAATAACGGTGCTATTCTATATACAGAAGACATGCATAATCAACAAGTGATTGAGGGTTCCTTAAAAATCGTTAATCCGTTTGTTTCTTGATAGTATCTAGTGCAAATGGCACAACGTCTAATAGTACAACGAATTACGTGGATAAACGAATTAATATCGGAGGAAATGAAAACCGGTGGCTTGATTTTATTAAGTCGTTTTCTCACAAAATACGCATTGATTCTTATATCAAAGATTCTTAATTCGTTTATCCCCGTAATTCGTTGTACTTAACAGTTAATTCTGTTAATCTGTTGCATTCTTACTTAATGGAGATTTTAAAACATGAAAAGTTCCAAAACGTTATTGGCTGGCATCTTAACGGCGACTGCCAGCCAGATGGTTTCGGCAGTTCCCTTTATCGATGGCAAAAATGATAAGTGTTTGATATTTTATAACCTATAGTATTCAAGAAAAATCAGCCTTAGCCAAAACCTCAAAGATTTGCCAAACCTCTGAGGTTTCTAACAAAATATTTATCTGGAATACTATATATTTATTTTTTAGCGGTTCCATACAGAAGCTTATACCACTAATATGAGTCACCTAACCTTTGCTTGGGATGAAAATAAAAATCGCTTAAATCAAATCAAACATAAAGTGTCTTTTGAAGAAGCGAAAACGGTCTTTTTTGACGAACATGCGAGGTTAATTTCTGAACCTGATCATTCGGAAACTGAAGAAAGGTTTCTTTTACTTGGGATCAGTTTTCAATCAAGAACTTTAATGGTATCTCATTGTTATCGTGAGAATGATAGCGTCGTTAGAATTATTTCAGCCAGAAAAGCGAATCGTCACGAGCAACAGCAATATAAAAGGTCTCAATTATGAGAGATAACTACGATTTTTCTAACTCCGTTAAAAACCCCTATTTCGAGAAACTAAAGCAACAAGTCACTATCCCAGTCGATGAAGAAACGCTCGGCTATTTCAAAACCCTATCCGCACAAAATGGCATTCCGTATCAAAATTTAATCCATTTATATCTGCGTGACTGTGCCCAACAACAGAAACAATTATCAGTGACTTGGAGTTAAGCCCGAACCTAAGGTGATAGATGGTAAGTTCGTAAGTTCGTTGTACTTATCATAAGATTCTGTTAATCTGTTGTACCATTACTTAATGGAGGTGTTAAAACATGAAAAGTTCCAAAACGTTATTGGCTGGCATTTTAACGGCGACTGCCAGCCAGATGGTTTCGGCCGTCCCTTTTATCGATGGCAAGACGGGTTTAAAGGCCTTAACCACCGGTGAAGCGTTTGAAACAACCGTGTATTCGGGTAGCGCTGCCGATGGCGATGAACATGTGATCTATGTGCCATGGGCCAGACTTGAAGTGGTTAAAAAGGAGGGCGTGCCGAAATTCAGTTTTGCCTATTCTCGCAAAGGCGCTTTGATGACAGTGACGCTGCGGGCAACGGTGGGCAAGAAAGAGGAACTCGCGCCTATCCTTCAACAGAAAAAATTGGCCATGATCGCTGATGGCATACCGGCGGAGAAAATCCAGTTTGCCAAATTGCCAGTGCATAAGGGCGTGTATCGTTCTACCTTGCAGCTTGAAGGACTTGGCGAGTTTATCGTTGCGACCACAGAAGTTCAAAACAGCATTCCTTCCAACGAGATCGCCCTGTCGGTGTTGATGGGCCGCGCCGCGGCCGATTTGTCCGAATACGGCCCTTGGGTTTAACTATACCTACGATTTCCCCGGCCGCACCACGCCCTACCGTGCCAAAGTCAAGATTGACTGGTCCAGTGTCTATAGCTATATCAGAGATCAGTTTGGTTTTACTCATATTGCCGGTGCTTTTCAAGTCGATGAGATAACCCGACGGTTGACCGAGAACAAGGCCATTGAAATTGTCACCATCCAAGGCGACAAAGGGGAAGTATGGGATAAACTCGTCAGCGATATTTCCAAGATTATCGTTGCCAGAACCTTCAAAGCCCATCATCCCAAGCCAGACTCGCAAAAACTCAAGTTGCCAAAACCACAGAACAACTGGATTGCTAATTTTATTTTGGGAAAAGGCGATGTTGATGAGAATGGCTGGAATGTCGGTATGAGTGCGGCCTACTCGCTTGTCGAGATGAATTCGCGTGAACAGGTGACGGAAACCATCAACATTACCGCCCACCCCTATCGCGTTTTCACCGCCACCGCCGGGATCCAAATTAAAGGCTACTGCGATCAGTATCCTAATATGTTCCACTATGAAGGGGAATATGATCCCACTGTTGGCCGTTATCGGATAGCAAAAGGTTGCCCAACGCATATTTTTGGGGACAAACCCCCAGAAAGTGAACAGAAAAAACCGACGGTGACTAATGCCGCGATTGGGCAAGGCGCGACACCGGCAACAGGCCAGAAAGCCAAACTTGATCAGGATGTTGAAGATTTCTTTAACTAATACTATTTAACGGATGCTATCCCTTCTTAGGGATAGTATCCGTTTTAACACAAGGATTCTCCCAGAAATAGGATTTCTTTCTTTAACCCTGAGAAATCCGATTTCTCCTAGTGCACTAAAGCGGAAGTTTCCATACCACCCCGCCAACAGCCAACAGCTAAAGCAGTTGTCTAAAAGCTCAAGTCGGCTAAAGCCGACTAACCCTCTTGTAGTGCCCTTTAGGGTACTTGAGCTTTCAGACAACTGCTTTAGCTGTTGGTTGTTGGCTGTTGGCTGGGTGGTATGGGGATTTCAGATCTCCTGCACTAGAAATCGGATTTCTTTAACTTCTGAGTCTTTAACTTTTCTGAGAAATCAGATTTATCCCAGAAATCGGATTTCTTTAACCCTGAGAAATCAGATTTATCCCAGAAATAGGATTTCTTTAACCTCAAGTGGGCTGCACAATTATGAAATTTCCCCAATCTTTCAACTGGTTGTTAGCGGGTATTCTCTCGGTTTTACCCGTCAAGTCGGTGCTTGCTGATGGGTTTATCTACGCACCGGGTGAACACCGATTACATAACAAATGTCTGGTGAACTTTAACCGTGGCAAAAAGTGTCACGCGCTACTGGATAAACTTTGTAACCGGATTCAAAATAAAAATACCGAATGCCGGTTATTGCGGGTTGAACAATGCCATAAAGAAAACCGAGCACATCAGACAGATGCCGAAAGAACCTGTGAACAGGGTTCACACGCCGGGCCGTGTTATGGCATCAATAACCAATGCGGTTTTCAAGAATATTTGGCCTGTCAGGAAGCCAATTACCAACTACGATTTTGCCCTTACTACAAATGGCAATATTGTAGACGGAAAGTGGGTATGGAAAACGGGCAATTTAAATCCAAAGACTGTCGCGTTTTCCATAACCAAGAGATGATCAAGTTCTATGAACGCAAGATTAGCAAGGCGCTTAGATGGCAGCCGCGTGGTGAAAATAACATTGAACACTCGTTGGCCTTAATGAAAGCACAGCGAGAACAAATGCGTCAACAAATAGAGGCCATTGAAAAACAAGAAGAAAGCTTACAAGCTTTAATTGGAGAAGTGGGTAAAAACTGGGACCAGAAAATAACAGAGCAGCAAAGGCGACTTAAAAAACAAAAAAGGCAGCGTTGGGCAAAAATCCGTAACCTCAGCATACTGATTGATGAATACTCGTATATGGGTGGGTTATGCGACGCTTTGGGGCCATAACTACAAAGATAACTACAAGGATTGTTTATAAGAAAGGATTTTAAGTTTTAAACCACAATAACTACAAGGATTGGTTATAATAAAGGATAAACCAGTCATAACTACAAGGATTACTTGCTTATGAAAGGATTTTAAGAAAGGATTTTTGAATAAGTTGGCGAGGGTGGTACGGATCCTTCCGCTTTCCAGCACTAGGCAATTCCCAAATATCAAAAAAAGCCTGGGGATAAATCCTTAAGTAAAAGCGAAAAAATGCTAAAGCCTACTAACCATCCTATAGTGCCCTTTAGGGTTTGGCGCTTCGCACCCCCGCTTTCAGACAACTGCTTTAGCTGTTGGCTGTTTTATCCTTTCTTATAATCAATCCTTGTAGTTGTTATTATGAAATATTCTGAATATCTATAGTAGTGCCCTTTAGGGTTTGGCGCTTCGCACCCCCGCTTTCAGACAACTGCTTTAGCTGTTGGCTGATTTATCCTTTCTTATAACCAATCCTTGTAGTTGTTATTATGAGGTATTTCAATATGTTACGTAATTTCATCATCACCCTGCCTTTCCTGCTGATGTGCAACCCAACCTTCAGCGATACCCCAGAATCTGGGGGATACTGGCAATGTATGATCGAACCATTGCCGGATTTGCTGTTCAAACCCCAAGTCAGGCGTTTGACGATTGGCGCGCTGGATTGTTTTGATATTGATAGGCTTGAAACGGTTGCTGGTATCGTTGCCAGCCAACAAAACCGTCAGAATGCCGTTTGTCGTGCTTATGCCAGTTTAACCGAATCCTGTCGGGACTATCTGGCACACTGCGAAAATGATGATACCGCCTGTAAAGCCGCGTTAGAAAATGTCATCGTTTGTCGGCCTTACCTGAGCGAAGCCAATACCTTACTCAAATCGGTTGGGGTTAATACCGCCGAGAATTTAGGCACCAATCCCAACTTTGTGATCAAGGGGCGGAATATGTGGAGAAAAAACCACCACTTTGGTGGGATAGATTCTGTAATGATTACAACGTCGGCCCCATTTCCTTCTATGAACTCAACGAATATTACTATGAAGTTGAGGCCGCCGGGCAACGGGCCGAATTACTGCGCCGATATGCGATGGCTGAACCCGCCTCGGACAGTTGGAAGCGGTTAATCGTGACAATGATGGGGTTAGAATCGCTGGATTCAGAGGATGCCAGTGAGCGGGCGGCCGCTGCTAAAATGCTTGGTCCGCATGGTGATTTCTCCACGCCGATTATGTATAAACTCCTCACCGCTTTGGACGATCCAGAGCCTAGAGTACGCGCTAATGCGGCTTTAAGCCTACGCGTGCAGGGCAATCGTAAATCACTGGTGGTGATTTCATTGCTGTCCAAGTTACTGGATTCACAGGAAACACCCGAAGTGCGGGGTAATGCAGCACTGGCTCTGAGAGAACAAGCCACCAACTATCCTTGCAAGCCGCATGAAGAAGCGCGTTATCGCTTAGAAGGCAGTGAAGATCCCAATGACTTGGTAAGCGGGGTGCCTGTGTGCGTGCCATACAATCAGCAAGCCCATGAACAGGCGGAACAAGAAGAAGATTGGTGGGGAGAAAGCCAAGGTGATAATAACCGTTGTGGTGATCGCCCGTTTGCAAATCTCTTTGACCGTTATACTTCAATAGCCAAACTCAAAGACTTCAACATTGTTGAGAATCTCTGTTATGTCGGGGCCAAAATGCGCCAATCAAAAATTATGCGAATCATAAAAGAAGCTTTATGGGTGGCCCTACAAGCGGAAGATGATCCGGTGGCGAGAGCAAAAATGGTGGCCGCGATGCGAACCATCGGTAAACCGGTCAAAGGTGATGATACGATTATCCGGTTGCTGCGCTTTCAATACCTGAATGATTCGGATTATCGGGTAAGACGGGCGGCCATCTTTGCGCTGGCGCGGGCAGCCAAAGATGAAGATTGGCTACTCAAAGAAGTCATCCCCCAAATGTTACAAGATGACTCCGCGTCGGTGAGAAAAGCTGCGATTGCCGCGGCCAGTGAATTGATTGTGCTAAGCCTATCAAAAAAGGACACTACCTACCAAGCTTATGTCAATGGTATGACGTTTCATAATTCACAGGCCACCGATTGTCAGGCTTCAGCCAAAACCGATCCAAAAGGTTCAACGCCCGCCGGGCCGATTGAATCGAAGTTTTATACCGAAGGTTATAAGGCCGCCTATCTTTTTTATCAGGACAAGTGCGGTGATTATGATCAGCAAGGCAAACCGGTATTGGCTTATTCAATTCCAGAAATGGGCGCACAGGATGTTTCAAAGCGCACAGATATCGATCTGCATTTTCTGGCCCCGGTGGCTAAAGAGATGATTATTGATAAAATTCAATTATTTGGCCCCCGTCAAACGGTTATGCCCTATATTATTAAGGGCTATAAACGCCAACCAAAAAAACGCTTTACTTCTGTGGTATTGCAGATTGCCGAGCCATTAGCCCCCAATCAATATTATCAGTTGAAGTTTCTAGAAGGTTTTAAATCTCAAGATGCGTCAGAACCAGCACCAGGATATGAATATGCCAGAAGTCTGTTATTCAAGACGGTTAGCTCAAAAGTGGCTAAAATGATTGCCGCCATGATGACGGAGGATCCCGATGTGGATGTTTCAGTACGCAGCGGCTGAAGCTTTTCTGGCTAGGAACGAAGAAGCGGTGCTTGACTTTATGAAAAATAAGCTGCGGCAAAATCCACCTCGTAACAAAGTACGCGCCGCAACTTATTTAGGCTCATCTTATTTCACTTATGGGCGTGTGCAGAGTCTCGAACCTGAAGAGCGGTTAAGTTTCCTTATTGATTTGTTAGGCAAAATCAAAGATCATATTGCTGAGCATGAGCGGATGTTGAAACAGCCGTCGGTGTTGACAGGGACTAATCCACCAGCTGAGGATTATTTGATAACACCCGTGCTAGGGCAGTATTATCACCTTATCAATTTGCTTTTGAGTAAGCATTGGGTGACACGGGAAATGAAGACAAAAATAGATAATGCCCTAGACATCCGAGAGTGGATTTTGGCAAAACTCCAAAAAGATTTTCCATTACGTGCCTATACCTATTATGAAAGAATTTATTATGCTGGGATTCGTAACACTTTGAAAACGATTATGAATCGGCATTTTATGTCTCAATCAAAAGAGGGGTATAAGAATGTTGATTATGTGATTTATCGCGATATTATTATGGATGAGTACAACGGATTGATGGATTGATGGTAGTACAGCTTATTTCCGGATTGCTCGGATAGTACAGCTTATTTCCGGATTTGCTCGGATAGTACAGCGGATTGACGGATTGCTCGGATAGTACAGCGGATTGACGGATTATTCGGATAGTACAGCGGATTGACGGATTG
>QNER01000268.1 GCA_003646175.1 Candidatus Parabeggiatoa sp. nov. 1 | reverse complement strand
GCTTTTACCCGCCGTTTGAATGGAATTAAGATAACTCTTTTGCTTGTTATCAGTCACTTTTGAAGCAAGTATATCGCTAAAACCAATTACTGCATTCATCGGCGTGCGGATTTCATGGCTCATATTAGCGAGAAATTCACTCTTGGCACGATTGGCAGCATCGGCTGCATCTTTTGCTGCTATTAATTGGGCTTCCATACGTTTGCGTTCCGTAATATCATGCAGCGTACAATGAGAACGCATATATTTGCCTTTACTATCGTATTGAACCCGGCCGTTAATAGTAATGGTGATTTTCTCTCCATTTTTTTTCAGAAGATGCAGCTCGTTATTAGCAATTCCACATTCTTTGAATTGGCAAAAAGCGTTCGGAAACATGCTGTTGGTTTCTTTATCCCAAAAGGCACCAAAGGGTTTACCCAGCATTTCATCTGCGTGATAGCCCAACATCTGTTCCATTTCTGGGTTTACATCGAGAAAGCACCCATCCTTATCAAGTGATTGGTATGCCACCGGAAATTTCTCAAATAAAGCACGGAAGCGTTTTTCACTCTTTTCTAAAGTCATTTCAGCCTGTTTGCGTTCAGTAATATCACTGGCAGTACCTTGAACACCACAAATATTTCCAGCCGAATCTTTTTGAACTCGGGCATTTACCAATATATTTAGTGCTTGCCCAGATTTGGAGAAAACTATAGAATCGTAATTGACTAGTTCTATACTGGTCGTCATAATTTCTTGAAATTTTACAGTATCTTTGGCAGCCTGTTCTGGAGATTGAAAATCGGTAAAGGGTTTGCCGAGCATTTCTTCAAGCGTATAGCCCAACTGACTTTCCCAAGTTGTATTCAAGAATGTGAAAAGTCCATTCAGATCAAATTTCCATATCAGATCGTTCGAGGTTTCAACCAAATCACGATATTTTATTTCACTTTCCTGTAACGCAATTTTAGCGCGTTTGCGTTCGGTTGCTTCCAATGATACAACTAACAAATAATCAAGTTTGTCTTTATCGTCATAAATCGGAACAATAGTAGATTCATACCATAATTCGTTCCCATCAGTACTTAACAACGAAGCTTCGTGGGTAAAATTTTTGCCGGTTTCCTTAGCTTTTTTTAAATCACGGCTCATCGGAATTTTGAAGGAATCAGGATAAAAATGTAAGGGATAAGGTTTCCCATAAAATTCATTGATATCTTCAATTTTTAGAGCTCTGATTCCAGAAGTACTCATAAATTGCAGATTAAAATCCAAATCAATAACCTTAGTGCAAGCTGGAGAATTCTCAATCCAATCTCGTCGTGTTCTTTCACTTTCCTGTAACGCAATTTCTATTTGTTTGCGTTCTGTTATGTCACGAACTGAAGCAATCAGCAAATAGCCTTCATCAAATTTGAGCGATTGTAGCAAAATTTCAACTGGAAATTCAGAACCGTCTTTCCGTTGATGTGCTGTTTCGATAGCTCCCTGACATTGGCTATGAATGAACTCATCAAATTTAGCCACTAATTGCGCTTCGGTAAGATAAGGCTTAATATCTTGTGGCCCCATAGATAGCAATTCATCACACGAGTAACCAATACTGTTACAAGCCATTTCATTCATGTCAACAAATTTCATGGTTTGGCGATCAATGATGAAAATAGCATCGGCGGAGTTATCAAGGGCAGCACGAAAACGGCGCAACGATTCTTCTATCTGTTTATGTTTGGTAATATCCTGAACTGTACCAATTGAACATAACGGCTTACCTGCTTCATCATATTCAGTGCGACATATTTCATTGACAATTTTAATCGTTCCATCTTTTAACAACAAACGATGCACGATATTGTAATTGGTTTTAGTTTTTAAAGAGTTAAGATAAGCTTGATTAACCATCTCTCGATCATCAGGATGAATTAATTCGACAAAAATCTCGTATGTTGCACCAAATTTGTTTGGGTCAATATCAAAAATTCGATAAATCTCGTCTGACCAGTGCAGCGTATTTGTAGTCAAATCCAATTTCCATTGTCCCAGAAGAGCTATCTTTTGAGATTCTTTGAGACGCTCTTCGCTTTCTTGCAATGCTTGTTCTGCCTGCTTACTTTCAGTAATATCAAACATCACACCGTAAAGTTTTACGACTTGATCATTTTCAACCACAACTGTCACCAAGTCTCTTAACCAAATAGCCTGATTATTCGCCGTTATCATGCGATATTCAAAACTGTGATCTTTTTTATCGGCAACCGCATCTGCACAATAAGTCGTTGCCCACTCCCGATCATCCGGGTGAATATGATCTGCCCAAAATGCGGGTTTCAACCAATCTGCCACAGGATAGCCCAAAATGCGTTGGGCATGTTGACTGACAAATTGGAATTGAAAAGTTTTGGCATCAGCTTCCCACACCACCCCATCAATAGAATTAACTAAACTTTCATAGCGTTGCTGGCTAGTTTCTAAATCCATAGCCAAATTCATCATTCCCAATTTTTGCTGCTCAATTTCTTGAATGCGTTGGGATAATTCAGATGTTCTGGCAGCCACTTGGGTTTCTAGCAGATCTTGATGGTGTTGCAAATTATCTTGGGCATTTTTAAGCCGTGTCGTCATGCTATCGAAAGCCTTTGAGAATTGCCCAATTTCATCTTGGCTATCAATAGTCACTTGATAATCCCAATTGCCTTTTTCTATTTCTTTGGCCCGACGCTGTAATTTTAGAATGGGGCGAGTGATGTTTTTAGCCGTGAAAAAAGCCACTAGGCTACTCACACCTAATAACAAGATAAAAAACAGTGCCATCAGTTGCAGCTGTTTGTTTACCGGTGCAAAAGCTTCTTCGGCATCTATTTCTGCCAATAAACACCAATCCATACCTTCAATAGCACGGTGCGTTCCAATCACTAATTCACCGCGATAATCTTTGTAACTATCTGGTTCAACTGCATGTTTTTCTTCAGACAGCCCAAAGCATTCTCTGGCTTCCAATGAATTGACTTTTTGACTAAGAAAGGTATTTTCCTGAAACCGTGATGGTGTTATCATATATCCATCTTTATTGATGAGGTATATCTCGCCAGTATTGCCTAAACCGGTACGATTGGTAGTGATTTGGTACAACCGATTTTCGACTTCTATATTGGCAATCACAATACCAACCAATTCATCCTTCACTATAATCGGTGTGGAGATACTAAACACTTTAGTCCCAGTCATTGTAGAGATATGAATATCTCGGATATAAATACCCGCTTTGCCATAAGCGAATATCTCGGCATTACCGGCGGTATCAATGCCAAGGTGTGAATGAGTGGAGACTAGCACGTCTCCATTTTTATCCAACACTCTGATGCGAGAAATATGTTCATCGACTTGAGCGATGTTATTTATCCGTTTTTGGAGCAGTGCAACCGGTTGGGTATTTGGGTTCGTTGCAGCTTCTACAAAGGTTGATTCTGTTGCAAGTATTTCCACAACATCTTGATGTTCGACAAAAAGCGTTTCAACGTGACTTGCTCTTGAAATCGCAATGTTTTCTAAATGATCATAGATGTCTGCTTCAATCAATTGTTTAGAAACAAAAGCGGTGGTTGCAATCGTTACGATACCCGTTGCTAAAATAAGGGCAAAAATAATGCTGGAGATTTTGGTTTGTATTTTCATGGTTTGGTTAAAGTATTTTAAAAAATAAATCCGATTTTGAAGAAACAATCGGATTTATGTCACATTAAGACGAACCTTGTACGAGAAAGCCGTGTGATCAGGAGTACCAGGCGAACCTTGTACATTCGTTTCAGGCGAACCTTGTGCATTCGTTTCAGGCGAACCTTGTACTCCTGATAATGTGGGGATTTATCCCCAGCGATATTTTGAGCGACATCAAAAACTTGATCATCAAGTAACAATTAACAATTATAAAGACGCAATTTCATAACGTGGTGGTTTGTCGTCGTCGGCTAACAGTTGGTTAATTTCCTTCTTCAATTCTATCATTTTTAATTCGCGGTTAATTGCCAGTTTATAAAAAGTTTCCAAAGAATCGTTTTTCTCCTTGAAGTTTTTTTCAATTTGTTGGCGTTCAGCGATTTCTGTTTGGAGGGCTTCATTGGCAGTAACCAAATCAACGGTGCGTTCCTCTAATTCATGGTGGGCTTGTACAACAGCATCGTGAGTTTTTTTAAGTTGCACTGTGAACGTATTTTTGAACCCAACAATGTTATCTACTTTTCCGTCACGGATGCTATGAATAATATTTTCAGCATTATGCAACAGTTTTTGCAATCTTCGGTGAGAACTTTCGAGTGCCTCATCAACTTGCTGAGGCTGTAGCGAAATAAGCGTGTTAGTTCCCAGAATATTATCCACTTTCCCACTACGGATAGCATCAAGGATCATATTGATTTGTGCTAACCGCTTTTCTAATTCGTCGTAACTCGGCTTCATTTCAGTTATCAGTTATCAGTTATCAGTTATAGCGTTTCCCGATTGCATGAAAGACAAAAATAGGTAAAAATATTTTGTAACTACTCAGCCCCAACGGGGCGAATTATTATAGCCTGGGGCAACGCCCCAGGCGCTTATTCCTTGTTATTCTGGTGACAAGTTCCCAGGGCGCTGCCCTGGGCTTTAATAAAGCGCCCTTTCAGAGCTGAGTAGTTACAATATTTTAAAGGTTTTAAAGCACCGAAGGTGCGAAATTAAGATAGCCAGTGTCACTACCTGGAACTCAAATTGTATTTGACGCAATCGGGAAATGCTATACGTGGATAAACGAATTAAAACCATGCCATTCTGGCGTGTTATCATTAATTGATAATCCAAAAGCTTAAGGGCAATCCTTTATGGTTGCCTTCACGAAAAAGCTTAAGTTAATGGCATTGACTCAGGCGAGTGGGAACCAGAAAAATGATTTGATGCCTTATTCGTTTATCCACGTAATTCGTTGTACTCAAAGGAGAAAAACAATTAACCATTAATCCCCAAAGTCTCCAACACTGTTTTTGTGTCGCTTAAATCACCGATGATCATATTTTCACCTTCCGATGAAAATACTAGCAATGTTGGTGTTACCATGACTCCTTTATCAAGTGCAGATTGAAAATCATCATTGACATCAACGATTTTAATTTCATAGTCGTGCTTAATATAAGTTTGGCACAAATTATCAAGGTTTTGTTTTGCCCGTCTGGAGTTGAGTCCATTGCCAGCGACAAACAGAGCAAACGCATAAGTTGGGTTTGGCATTATTTTTCCCCCTTGTTATCTTGAGCCAAAACTTGGTTATCTGAATCTTGTCCCCGCATCAAAGCGCGTGCATCACGACCATTCTGGAGTAAACTTGATTCAGATTCTAACACATCCAAAGCGACCTCATCTGCTTGGATTTCGCTCTCCATTGCGAGGACTTGGGCTTGTAGGGTTGCTCTTTTTTGTGCAAGTTCGTTATTTTTTTGCCGAATGAGTTGTTGTTGGCGACGATACATAACATTTTCTTTCATAACCTGCACCTGCTGTGCCACCCCCGTCAATACGCCTTCATCACCCAGATACACGTCCGCAATGTCAATACCGTTATCAGTAATGCTAAATTCACGATATTGATTGGAATGCGCCGAGCCTCTGGCTTTCATCACTATCAACAACCGATTAACTTCGCCACCAGATTCTACATAACGAAGTACAATCACATTGTCCACCATAGACGAAAATTTTAGTCCGGTTATGTCTTCTTCTTGCTTACCTATGAGAAAACCGTCACTTTGCCGAATGAAAAAAGTAGTAATCCCACGTTCTTTGCAAAAATTCACCATCCGTTTGGCATAATCTTCGCCTTGTTGTTGTGAACCGACTCGATCCATAGCAGAGATAGCATCAATAATAATATGCTTGGGTTGAAAATCATTTATTGTTTTTATGGCACGGCTTAAATGCTCTTCGCTGCCCATTGCTTCTGGTAATGCGGTGAGAAAACGTAGCTGTTCTGTGTCCATAGCCGCTTGTAGCTCAATACCCGCACTACGCATATTTGTGACTACAGATTCAGCCGATTCCTCAAATTGAATATACAACACTCGTTCACCATGCTGACAAGCACTTTGTGCAAACGAATTTGCAATAGTGGTTTTACCGGTGCCGGATGCACCCATCAACAAGGTACAAGCCCCTTGCCGATAACCACCATCCAAAATGGTATCAAGGCGTTCCAGTCCGGTAGAGATTTTTGCACCCAAAGGACGATGCTTCAGGGCGATAGTCGAAATCGGCATCACATTAATGCCGTCCGGATCAATAATATACGGATATTCATTGCGCCCAAAACCCGAACCACGATATTTAACAACACGCACTCGTCGCGTTGTGACTTGCTCGTTTACGCGCTGATCCAAATAAATCACACAATCCACCATAAAATCCAGAAATTCATAAGGATTACTATTAACGGCCTCAGCCTTCAGTGATTTAGTGGTCAAAAGAGCCGTTAAATCCTGAGCTTGCAACCACTGATGTACGACATGGATTTCATGGCGTTTACGATCCTCGCCATTAAAAATATCTAACAGGACATCCAAGCCATCTAGTACCACCAATTGGGCATTCATGGCTTTAGTTTTACCGGCGATAATGGCAAGCAATGAGTTCAAATCAAAATTGCCCCCAATAACGACTTCAGGCGGTAAAGCCACATTCATAATAAACAGTTTGCCAGCCTGCTCCAGTTCAGCCAAATCCCAACCTAATGTATGGAAATTTCGGCGAATATGATCCGCCTTCTCTTCAAAAGAGATAAAAATGCCGGGTTTATCTTGTAAGGCGTTACGATATAAAAACTCCATACTAAAAATGCTTTTACCACAGCCAGGGCCACCATTAACTAAAGAGGTCCGTCCTAATGGCAAGCCGCCGTCTAAAACATCATCTAAGCCATTGATACCAGTAGGTACTTTGACTAATGATTGGTATTTTTCACTCATAATTGAGTCCTTTGTATAATAATGGTTAATGGTTACAAAATTTCAGTTAGAAACCGTAAAGCGTTTGGCAACGTTTTACGGTTTTTGACTTTAGACAAAACTTTTCTGGAGGAGCATAGCATAAGCGTGTGATCCTTCATCAAAAGCTACCCTTCTTTCAAAAACATTGAACAAATTAATGCCCTAATCCGAGGGTAAACAAAGTTTCAACAAAAAAAGTTATAATCAGAAGTTTTTTTTGTGCACAAAAAACTTTAGCCACGAACACAATTCGCGCCTAAAGTTTACTAGAAAAACTTTAGGCGCGAACACAATTTCAGGCAAAAGTTTCGCGGAGCGAAACTTTTGCCTGAAACACAATTTTTATCGCTCTATAGATGTTCAGATAATTAATTTCACAAGTCAAAATTAACGGATACTATCCCTAAGAAGGGATAGCATCCGTTTTGAAAAAAGAAATCCGATTTCTAAAATTAACTTCCCAGTTTACCACTAACCATTAACCATTAACTTTTGACAATGTTGAATATAAATTTCAGCCGTTGCATCAACGGGATTTTGCGATAAACAAGCTTGAAACAGTTCTTGTGCTTTTTCAAAACTTTGTTGTTGATATAAGTGTACCGCTTTTTCAAACAGATCGAGGGTTGCTAATTTACCGGCCTGCACTTCTTGCATATCGGCCGAAAAAACTTCAAATATATTGACATATTTAGATTTACCTTTAACTTTTACCCTGTCAAGTCTCCGAATAAGATATTTTGCCGTTTCTGATAATCCCAGATAACTGGCTTCTGAAATTAATAAAGGGGTACGATAGGTTTTCGTTAAACCTTCAATTCGTGAAGCGATATTCACCGCATCAGAAATGACTGTGCCATCCATACGATTTTGTCCCCCTATCGTGCCTAGCATCAGTGGCCCAGTATGGATTCCAATACCAATTTGCAAAATCGGTAAACCGGCTCTCTGCAAAATCTTGTTATAGTTAACAAGCGTCTTTAACATAGCAATAGCAGCACTTATCGCATCATCCACACTGTATGGAAATAAAGCCATAATGGCATCACCGATGTATTTATCAATAATACCTTGATATTGAAGAATAATAGGCTCCATTTGCCCAAAGTAATTATTGATAAAATCAAAATTATCCTGCGGTGTCATTTCCTCTGAAATTGAGGTAAACCCCCGAATATCAGCAAACAAAATAGTCATTTCTCTTTCAATTTGATCACCTAAATTAATATCAGTAATACTTTGTTTACCCAATAAGCCCAAAAATGTGCGAGGCACAAATCTTTCATAAGCTTGATTTAATTGAAATAACTTCTCTTTCTGGGCTTCTGCTAGTTCTTGCGTTAGCAGTTCTAATTTTACATTTTTGCTGTGCAACTCGTTATTCTGTTTTTCAAGCTGTTCTAGGGTATTCCTGAGTTCTTCTTTGGTTGCTTGCAGTTCAAGATGCGTATTAACGCGAGAAAGGAGTTCACTTTTATTGAAAGGTTTAGTGACATAATCGACGGCCCCCAATGAAAGCCCAGCAATCACATCCTCTTTTTCTGTCTTGGCTGTTAGGAAGATAATAGGAATATCTGCCAAGGTAGCATCTTGCTTTAATTGCCTACACACCTCAAAACCATCCATCTCTGGCATCATAACATCCAGCAAAATGAGATCGGGACGTTTCTTTTTGACAGAAGCCAATGCTATAGCACCATTTGTAGCAAAGCCGGGAATATAGCCATTTTCAGTTACAATACTACCCAGAACTGCTAAATTTCCTGGGTTGTCATCCACAATTAAAATCGTTGGTTTTCTCTTCATTTGGTTTCCTTTGCCAATAAGCTAACGAAAAGGCAACGCCCTGGGTTTTCTGGGTTTTCTGGGTTTTCTGGGTTTTCTAGGATTACCAAAAAACCTAGGGCGTTGCCCCAGGCTGGTATGTCAACCCCTTTCAGGGGTTTATAATTTATTTCATATTATTTTC
>QNER01000267.1 GCA_003646175.1 Candidatus Parabeggiatoa sp. nov. 1 | reverse complement strand
TTTCGGGAAAAAATGGCCCTGTTTAGCCAATTTTTAGGGCTAAACATTGCCCTGTTTGGCTTATTATTAATAGGTAGTCTTTTGATTCTTAAAAAGCTAGGGCGGCAACGTTTAGGTTATGCTCAATACGCGCTGGCAGCGAGTAGTTTATTTTTTGCCGGGACTTTCGCGTGGCGTGACTCACTGGTGCTCAATAGCCTGAGTTTATTGGGTATCTTGCTCACAATTATTCTCGCTTTCTCGCTTGGAACACGAAATAAGCTTAAAAAGCTCAACGTTTTTGAAGCCTTTCAAGACTTATACAGGTCAAGCAGGTATGGCATCGTCAGTTATTATGAGTTGATCAATCGGGATATCCAGTGGGACGATGTTAAAAAACGCTGGGGGCAGACTGTACGTGCCACAATCAGAGGCGTGATTATTGCTATACCATTAGTATTGGTATTTGGTTTTTTACTCACAACTTCGGATACCCGTTTTGAAGGGGTGGTTCATTACCTGTTGAATTGGGAATTGGAGGCGAAAACAGTTGTACAGTATTTGGTGACGTTCATCTTATGTGGTTGGATAGCAGCAGCGGTGTTGCGTGGCAGTGTGTTGAAGACGGGCTTAACCAGTCAAGTTGGCTTGGTTCTGCCGGCATGGCATATAGGCTGTGTCGAAATTGGGATAATACTTGGTGCAATTAACCTGCTGTTTTTAAGTTTTATTGTGGTGCAATTTACCTATTTCTTTGGAGGAGATGCATTGGTGCAATCCTCAGAAGGGCTAACTTACGCGAAATATGCACGGCACGGTTTTTACCAGTTAGTAACGGTGGCTTTTTTGGTAATAACATTGCTGCTTTCAACACACTGGTTGTACAAACCCTATAGTTTGTTTGAAATAGGACTTTACTACTCTTTAGCAATGCTGATGGTGGTGATGACGATGATTATTGAAGCTTCCGCAGCGTATCGTATGTATTTATATACGCACGACTATGGGCTGACAGAATTACGTCTTTATACCAGTGTTTTTATGGTGTGGCTAGTCGTGCTGTTTATATTGTTTAGTTTCACGGTGCTACGCGGAAAACGATCACGTTTCACGTTTGGAGCAATATTGACGACTATGGTTTTTATAGGCTTGCTCCATTTTTTTAATCCTGATGCACAGATTGCCGAAGTCAACTTAAGCCGTTTGCAAGCTGGGCAACAGTTTGATGCGGATTATGTGGCTTCTTTAAGTGCGGATGTGGTTCCCACGTTGTTAACAGCTTTGCCCAAACTTCCAAACTCGCCTCGCTGCGAGTTATGGAAACGCTTACAAGATCATAGGGTTTTACAGACTGTGGAAGATTGGCGCAACTGGCGCTGGGCACGAAGCCAAGCGCGGGAGTTTTTTTCGCCGGTAGAGACTTCAAAACAATGTAACTCACTGAGTATAAAGGATTGAGTGCAACTTGTTTTTAGGAGTCCAATCGATTGCGTCGATTTTAGTTTGGCTCACCGCCCAAACTAAAGTTTGGACTCCTTCAATTTTTCTTCTTTCCCCTTGTACCGCTCTCCTTCTACCTTTTCCTTCTACCTTTTCCTGTTGAAATCATGACACAACAACCCACCGCAATCCGTTTACAGTACGAGCAAACCTTAACAAGCTGCTCGCGTCGCTTGTTGGGTAGTCGCTATGATGAAGACCCACTGACTGATGTCTTAACCTATTTACTTAAAGCAAACTCAGTCACCCGAATCGGATTGTTTGAAAATGTTACCGATGCCGAGCGAGGCTTATGTGTCAATTGTACCCATCAAGTCGTACCGCCTTCAACGCCGCTATCAAAACAACTACTGACCAAAAAATGGGCCTATCAGCAAGAAGGATTGGCCCGCTGGCAAGCTTTACTCTCTCAAGGCCAAATCATCAGCGGCAATGTCGCCGAATTTCCGGTCAGCGAACAAGATATTCTACAAACCTTAGACTGTCTCTCTTTGTTAGTCATTTCTATTGAAGTCGCTGAACAATGGTATGGCTTTGTCTACTTTGACGACATGACGGCAAGCCGAGAGTGGAATGCTGACGATATTTATCTGTTACAAACGGCCGCAGAATTGATTGGGCTTTTTCTGACTCGTCGCCGAAATGAAAATTTTTGGCATGAGGGTGTGTTTAACCTGTCAAACGATATGCAGTCCATTATCTGTTTTGATGGTTATTTTCAACAGCTTAATACTGTTTGGGCGCATACCTTAGGCTATAGCCGCGAGCATTTACTGGATAAACCCTTTTTAGCCTTTGTACACCCTGATGATTGGGACGCTACTCATCTCTTTTTTGAAAAGCTTTTGCAGGGCGAATCTGTGCAAAATTTTGAAAATCGCTATCGCTGCCAAGATAATTCCTACCGCTGGTTTTCTTGGAACGCCTATCCCATCGTCGAACAAAAAAGAATCTATGCCATCATCCGTGACGTGACAGAACACAAACAAAATGAAACCGCTCTCTTTGAAGCCCATGAACGTTTATTAACTATCTTAGATAGTTTAGATTCGCTGGTTTATGTGGCTGATATGCAGACTTATGAACTTTTGTATGTGAATAAATATGGACAAAATACCTTTGGAGAAATCGTTGAAGGGCAACTCTGTTGGAAAACTTTGCATAAGGGACAAAACCAGCCCTGTAGTACGTGTTGCAATGCTAAATTAGTTAATGATAAAGGCGAACCAACGGGCGTGTACACCTCTGAAAGACAATATAAAAAAACTGGTAAATGGTACTTAACCCATGATCGCGCTATTCGTTGGGTTGATGGCTGCAATGTACATTTGCAAATTGCTACCGATATCACTGAGCGCAAACGCGCCGAAGAAGCCCTCAAAATCAGCGAACACCGTTATCGAGCCATAGTACAAGACCAAACTGACTTGATTTGTCGATATTTACCAAATGGTCGCCTCAGTTTTGTTAATGAGGCCTATTGTCGTTACTTCAATAAAACCGAGGCTGAATTAATTGGGCATCACTTCACGCCCTTCGTTTTTGACGACATGCAGGATGTTCTCAGTCAAATCATGGAAAATTTGAGTTGGGAGAAGCCCGTGATGGAAACCGAGAATCGCACCGTTTTAGCTGACGGTAAAGAACATTGGCAGCACTGGATCGGCCGAGCAATGTTTGACAATAACGAAAAATTGCTTGAATATCAAACTGTTGGGCGCGATATTACCGAACGCAAACAAGCAGAAAAACAATGGCGCCGTGCTAAAGAAGTGGCCGAAGCCGCAACTCGTGCTAAAAGCCAATTCTTGGCTAATATGAGCCATGAAATTCGTACCCCTATGAATGGGGTAGTTGGTATGACAGAATTATTACTCCAGACAAAACTTTCGCCAAAACAACGCGAATATGCTGAAATCATCCACCAGTCAACGGATGCCTTACAAACTATTATTAATGACATACTGGATTTTTCCAAGATTGAAGCCGGCAAACTTTCCTTAGAACTCGCTGGGTTTAATTTAGAAGAGGCCGTTTTAGAAGTTGCTCGTTTGCTCTCTATGACCGCATATTCAAAAGGTTTTGAACTCATAGTACGCTACGCGCCAGATGCGCCACGCCATTTCAAAGGTGATGCTGGCAGAATACGGCAGATTCTCACCAACCTCGCCGGTAATGCGATTAAATTTACCCATCAAGGCTATGTCCTAGTTGATGTAGACTGCCAAGTACCAAACTTGGAGTCGGCTTGCATGAGTTTTCGTATAGAAGATACGGGAATCGGTATTCCCCCTGATAAGCTTGATAGCATCTTTAATAAATTTACGCAAGCAGACACTTCAACCACCCGACAATTTGGCGGAACGGGGCTTGGATTAGCTATCAGTCAACAACTGGTCAAAATGATGAAGGGTGAAATAAGCGTGGTGAGTGAATTGGGCAAAGGTTCAACCTTTACTTTTACTCTTCCGCTACCGTTGGCAAAAATTTCCGATGAAAACCGGCTTTCAGGGGCTCAGCATTCTACAACCTTGGCAACGCCAGATTTTCAGATTTTGCAAGGCACACGAATCTTGGTGGTTGATGATAATCCGGTGAATCAGAGAATTTTGACAGAACAACTTGAGAATATGCAAATCCGCCACTCTGCCGTAGGCAGCGGACAAGCGGCTTTGAGGGCCTTACATGAAGCGCAACAACAAAAAGACCCTTATTGGTTAGCTATCCTTGACTACTTGATGCCCGTCATGGATGGAGAACAGTTGGGCAAACTCATTAAACAAACACCTGATATTAGGGATACGATTTTGTTCCTGCTATCGTCGGCAGGCTATCCAAAAGACAGTCGCCACTTACAAAAAACTGGCTTTACCGCCCATCTGGTCAAACCCTTGCTGCAACATCAATTACAACAAGCGTTGCTGACGTTACGAAATAATTTTAACCATTTGCTTAAGCCACAGCCCTTTATTACCATGGAAAAAATAAATAAGTTTCAGTCTAAACGCCCCCAACAAATTGATCCACAAACCCCCGTATTGTTGGTTGAAGACAACGAAGTAAACCGCATGGTAGCTGTGAACATGTTAAAAAAATTGGGCTGCCAAGTCACACAAGCGATAAATGGTATTCAAGCCTTAGCGTGTCTTGAACAGCATAATTTTGCTATCATTTTTATGGATATACAGATGCCAGAAATGGACGGTTTTGAGGCTACGCGATTGATTCGTGAGCGTGAAGCCCAACCAAAAACACCAAAGGACAACCAACAGAATGTGATTGTTGCTATGACAGCCAATGCGATGCAAGGCGATGCAGAACGTTGTTTAGCGGCGGGGATGGATGATTACATTGCTAAACCTATTAGTTTAGAACGTATTTTTGAGGTCCTCAAAAAATATTGTCCTTCACATCAGACTCACATCATTCAATCCCCAAGCTTAGATTTGAAACAACCTTACGCCCCTCCCTCTTCACCAAAGAGAGACAATGGTCAAAAGAATAAACAAAAGATACCCCCAAGTTCGTCTACTCCCACCCTGCCTATCCACCTACTCTCTTTAAGGGGAGATGATCTTCAGTCAGTAAGGGCAAAGGGAAAACCGAAAATAGACCAAATCATCTTGTTAGTAGAGGACAACCCCCTGAGTTGTACGGTAGCCACCAACATGCTTGAGGCGTTTGGATGCACCGTAGAAGTGGTAGAAAATGGCAAGCAAGCCGTAGATAGATGTGCCGGTAACCACTATGACATGATTTTTATGGATATACAAATGCCGGTGATGGATGGCGTAGAGGCCGCCAAACGAATACGCCAAAGCAATCAAGATATGCCGATCGTCGCTATGACGACTAACAATCAGCCGGTTGAAGTTAAACGCTATCTTGCCGCTGGTATAAACGATTGTATAGGCAAGCCAATGTCGTTAGAAATCCTACGTTTAATGGTAGAAAAATATACGTCACCGAACACGCGGGGTGTTTTAGAAAAGAGAAAAATAGCTGTGCCACAGATAAAAACCGGTATGCCATCTCCTCAACGATTAAAGGCGAAAAAAACTTCTACCCCACCGCCTCCTTCTCAGTCCTCACCGTCCGCCTCCGTTTCGGATCGGAAAGAAGAGTTGGATGGGAAAAGTACAAATGCGATGGCGTTACCCATTTTTGACCCAGAACAAGCTAAGCGCATAGCGATTGGTGAACTACGCATTTTGGAAAAAGTGACCGACAAATTTATCCAAGATACCCCCAAACAACTAGACAAACTGCAAGTCGCGGTGCGAGCGGGCCCTCAAAAGGATTTGGAACGTTTAACTCATACTTTAAAGGGCAGTGCGCGTAGTGTGGGTGCATTGCGCTTAGGTGAAGTGGCCTTTATCGCTGAAACTGCTGCCAAACAAGGTGACTTAGCGCAGGTAGAACAATTACTCAGTTCCATGAGAGATGAATTTGCACAATTACAGGCTTTGTGGAAAAAAACGGAATGGGAAACGTTGCTCTAAGAGTCTGTCGAACTTAACGGCTAACCTATTGTTTATTCTGCAATTTTAATTATTTGACAAATTAACTACAAATATTATTTAAAGTCAAAATGTAGCCACCCAAGTCTTTTTTTTGCCCACCATTTAAGCTTAAGGTGGGCAAAAAAGACCTTGCCCACCCTACAAATATTATTTAATTCAGGGCAAAACCTTCAAGGTTTCCAAAACCTTGAAGGTTTATAACTGAAATGATTTATCTGAAAAACTATAG
Source organism: Candidatus Parabeggiatoa sp. nov. 1 (assembly GCA_003646175.1). Taxonomy (GTDB): domain Bacteria; phylum Pseudomonadota; class Gammaproteobacteria; order Beggiatoales; family Beggiatoaceae; genus Parabeggiatoa. Next base: position 2,743 of record QNER01000267.1, on the reverse strand, counting down.
AAACGCAGTAATCTGTGAAATTGATGAAATCCGCAAAATCCGTAATTAATAAATAACCAGAAAATGACAATAGTGCAAAACGATTATAATTATAATTTATGTGGTCATCACATTTTATTAATTACACCATCCGCATCAATACTTTCAGGTGAGCAACCACACTACGCCCCAGTGCCTGCAACTCATAACCCCCTTCAAGGGTGGAGACAATACGCCCTTCAGTATATTTGTCAGCTATCCCCAATATTTCCTGTGTTACCCACGCATAGTCATTATCACACAAATTCAACATAGCCATGTGATCGTCTTGATGGGCATCAAAGCCGGCGGAGATAAAAATCATTTGGGGCGCAAATTTGTGCAAAGCGGGTAACCAGCGCGTTGTGACGGCCTCGCGGAATTTTTCCCCTGTGGTACCGGCGGGTAATGGTACATTAATAATATGATCACTGACGGTATCAGCACCCACACCCGGGTAAAAGGGATGTTGGAAAGTTGAACAGAGCATCACACGCGGTTCATCCGTGAAAATGGCTTCGGTACCATTGCCATGATGAACGTCAAAATCCACAATCGCTACCCGATTCAAGCCATATTCTTCAATCGCGTGCGCTACGCCAACGGCAATATTATTGAAAAAGCAAAAACCCATTGCTTGATCACGCAGTGCATGGTGTCCGGGGGGACGGATATTACAAAAAGCCACCTTATGTTTATTAGTTAAAACTAAATCGGTGGCGTGAATCAGTGCGCCGGCCGCACGTAAGGCCGCTTGTGGAGTGTGCGGGGACAGTACGGCATCGGGACCAAAATAAGTATAGCCTTCCTTGCCCTCATAAGTGATGATTTCATCAATATATTGGTCATCATGCACTCGTGCCAGTTGTTGGCGCGTGGCTTTTGGGGCATCATAATAATGCACCAAGTCCATGAGTTGAGAGGCATTCATTTGATCTGCTATGGCATTGATTCTAGCAGCCCTTTCTGGATGTCCGCTGCCCATATCGTGCAATAGGCAATCAGGATGATTAATATAGGCTATGGGCATAATGATTTTTCCTTTATGTAAAATAAATTTTTTACGCTATCATAGACGCTAACAAGATTTTTGGTAAGAAACAATTGAGTACAACGAATCCCAGAAATAAGCGAATGGGGAAAATTAGCTTGACTACCCATAACTAATTGAAAAATATATGCTATTTTTTTAAAAGTCATGGCGGTGGTAGTTAACTCATTAAATTCCTGAACTACCGATAATCAGGAATCATCAGAAAATTGTCGTGTTTAAATTCGTTTATTTCTTGGATTATAGTTTTTCAGAAAACGTAACGAAACGGATGCTATCCCTTCTTAGGGATAGTATCCGTTAACTTCGACTTGTGAAACTATTTATCTATAAGTGGTAAAATTAATTGCGTACCATTTCTAATTGTAACTACTCAGCCCTGAAAGGGCGCTTTATTAAAGCCCAGGGCTGCGCCCTCTCCACCTTTTTAATGCGCAAAGTACCTGGGGCGTTGCCCCAGGCTATAATAAGGAGCCCTTTCAGGGCTGAGTACCTGGGGCGTTGCCCCAGGCTATAATAAGGAGCCCTTTCAGGGCTGAGTACCTGGGGCGTTGCCCCAGGCTATAATAAGGAGCCCTTTCAGGGCTGAGTAGTTACTTCTAATTTTGGTAATGTTATATTTTAACCATTGTCTCGTGCAAGGTACGCCTAGAACGAATGTGTCAATACGACTTTAAGGAGTTAATCAATGAGATGGTATCACACACTATTAATGACGGGAATATTGGGGGCTGCGACATGGCCGGTGTCGGCTCAATGGCAGCAAACGTTGCCAGAAACGCCACCGATCCCGGCGGATAACCCACAATCAGCGGCCAAAATCAAACTGGGTCAAACGCTGTTTTTTGACCCGCGTCTGTCCAGCACTGGCACGGTGTCCTGTAATTCTTGCCACAATGTGATGGCTGGGGGTGATGACAATCGCCCCAATTCGGTCGGTGTCGATGGTCAAACCGGTGGGCGCGGTGCGCCGACAGTGTGGAATAGTGCGTTTTTGTCCGTGCAATTTTGGGATGGGCGGGCCCCATCACTTGAAGAACAAGCCAGAGGCCCGGTGACGAACCCAATTGAAATGGGTATGAAGGACTGGGATGCGGTTATAACGCGGTTAAAAGCAATTCCCGGGTATGAAGTCCTGTTTAAGGCCGCTTTTGAGGATAAAGATCCGATAACTGCCGACAATGCGGTTAAGGCTATTGCCGCTTATGAACGTACCCTGATAACCCCTAATTCGCCTTATGATCGTTATGTGAAAGGGGATAAAACCGCACTGACTGAGCAACAAGTGCGGGGCATGAGTACTTTTGTACAAACCGGCTGTCTTGCTTGTCATATGGGGCCAAATTTCAGTGGGCCGCTGTTACCAATGGGCACCGGCTGGTTTTGGAGATTCCCAAATCTTGTGGGTAGCCAGTACGATACCAAGTACAATCTGCTGGCAGATACTGGGCGGTATGATGTGACTGGAGATGAGATCGACAAGCATCGGTGGCGTGTGCCGACTTTACGCAATATTGCTTTGACTGCGCCCTATTTTCATAATGGTGCGGTGCCGACGCTTGATGAAGCGGTGCGCCTGATGGCTAAAACTCAGATCGGTAAAACGCTGACAGATGATCAAGCGCAAGATCTTGTGGCCTTTTTAAATAGTTTGACCGGGGAATTTCCCGAACA
>QNER01000266.1 GCA_003646175.1 Candidatus Parabeggiatoa sp. nov. 1 | reverse complement strand
TCCGTTTTTTTACCCGATGAACTCGTGGTAAAAATGAAAATCTTAATACCTCAACAAGAATATAGTCAGTTCTTTATTCAACTACTCGAAAGAGAATTACAAATACGTGAAGCAGCACTTTATCAAAGTGCTTGTGAAGTTGAGGCCGATGAGAGCCTTAATCAAGAAATGTCCGACTGGGACGTAACAATAGCGGATGGTATCAAACATGAATCGTGGTGATATTTACTGGGTTAATTTGGATCCCACTCAAGGCGCAGAAATTCGTAAAAAACGTCCTTGCGTAGTCGTCAGTGCCACACCTATTAATAGGGCAAGACATACCGTTGTTGTTGTACCTTTATCAACAGAAGCCAAACCTCATCCACCCATTGCGATTCCAGTCGAATGTTTGGGCCGACAAGCGGTTGCGATTTGTGATCAAATTAGGGCGGTAGATAAAACTAGGTTATTGAAATTAGAAGGTTATTTATCTATAACAGACCTTGAAGCATTAGATGAAGGAATAAAACAGGTATTATCACTTGATTAAGTTGTTAAATTGATCTGTAAAAAGCGTTTCGATTTTGGCAATCATTCACCCGTCAATCAACAATTTTATCAGTACAAAACTGTAGAAGTGGTATTCGCAGATAATCCTACTGAAATCATTGTTGTCACGACTAAAGTGTACTATCATAACGCTTAAAGGAAAACCTTATTATGAAACGTTATTATGATTCACAGGTGGATGCCTTGTATCTTGAACTTCGCACATTGCAACCGGGTACAGCAACCGCACGAGATTTAACTGAAAATGTCACAGCCAACTACGCACCTGACGGAAAAATCGCCGGTATAGAAATTTTGGAAGTTTCATCAATCGCTGATGAGGATAAACGGCAATCTGAAGACAAATGGCAAAAAGCGGTAGAACTTGTGCCAGCATAAAGTGAAAAACTTTAACCTTGAAATTGATTTTGATATAGAGGCTAACCGATTCACCAAAGCCGAATGGAACGGTTTCTTGGTGAAGCTGTTTTTTTTGTTTTGAACAGGATTTAACGGATTGACGGATTGACAGGATTATTTTTCTTATTGAGGCGGTTTAATCCGGTGCATCCCTTAATCTGTGTAATCCGGTTCAACATTTAACATTTAGTGGCGTTAATTATTGATGAATAAATTTATTTTTCAAGTAGTTATTGAAAAAGATAGTGATGGTTATTTTGCTTCATGCCCTGCTTTACAAGGTTGCTATACTCAGGGAGATTCTTACGAAGAAGTTTTGTTCAATATTGAGGATGCCATTCGTTTACATATTCAAGATCGTTTGGACGAATAAACCTAAAAAAATATAGCAAATAGGCGAGTTAGGAACGTGCATAAAATAACTTAGGAAACGTAATGGTAACCACAAGGGATTACCCCTACGAAACCTCGTATCATGTAGGGGCAATCCTTTATGGTTGCCCTAGTTGTATTATGCACGTTCCTTACCGTTCCATTTCATAGCGGTAAAACTTTGCATCCAAAAACCTTCAAAAGCATCATTAGTGATAGCGGATTGACAGTAGATGAGTTTATAGATTTGCTTTAGTCTTCTACAAAATCGTAACTACAAATTTGTCCTTGCTCAAGAACTAGATGCAAATGTGGTTTTTGGGGATGAGGGGATTTGAACAGGATTGAACTTCTTGACGGATTGACAGGATTATTTTTATGGACCCTTAATCCGTGTCAAATTGTCTGGATCAGGATTTTCAGGATTTGGTAGTCCTGTTCCAGTCGTGATGATGTCCAAACGGATACTATCCCGTGGAAGGGATAGCATCCGTAACATCACTACATGTTTAGGACTACCCAGGATTTATTTTGCCCAAAATCGTAATATCTGCTAAATAATTTTATAATGAAAATGAATCAATTACCTCAAATTGTTATAGACACTTGTGTACTCATTTCCGCCCTATTATCTCGCAGAGGTGCTTCATTTGATTTGTTAAAACGTTTAGGTGCTGGCGAATTTGAAATAAATCTTTCGGTGTCTCTGTGCTTTGAATATGAAAGCATAGCAAAGAGAATCGCCGTAGAAAAACAATTCCATCTGACTGAAAAGGACATTGAAGAACTGGTGGAAATAATGACTCAAAGTGCTAATCTCTGGGAAATTTATTTTCTCACGCGCCCATTTTTGCCAGATCCCAATGACGAATTTTTGTTAGAATTAGCCTTTCATGCCAATTGTGACTTTATCGTTACTCACAACCTAAAGGATTTCAGAGGTATCAAAGAATCTTTTGGGATAGAAGTTGTGGCACCAAGACAATTTATCCAACTTTTAGACGCACAAAATCAGGGGTAAATCCTTATATGAATACGATTAATTTGCAAATGCCCAATTGGTTGCATGAGTCCTTAAATAAAGTCGCAGCCGAGCAAAATTGTTCAGTTAGCCTGTTTATCACGTTAGCCGTCACAGAAAAGATTACGCTTCTAACTTCAAAAGAATATTTTGAAAGAAAGGCTAATGCACAGCTTATAAAGGCAGCGGCTCCAATTAACCGAGAAAAATTTGACAGGCTCCTAGATAAAGTCGCCGATGCTGAGCCAGAGGAAAGAGATATTAAATAATGGCAACATCCAAAATGTCTGAATCAGGATTTTCAGGGTTTACTCAAATTTGATTGAACCGGATTTAACGGATTAATGGATTGACAGGATTATTTTTGTGGACCCTTAATCCGTGTCAAATTGTCTGAATCAGGATTTTAAGGATGAAAAAGAAAATTAATTGGTTTTATTCTGTTAATTCTAAAATCAGGCCAATTCTGATTCAGACAATAAATACGGCGTTAATCAAAGAAGGGTGGACAATCACCAGTGATCAACTTCTTATTCGCTTCGGTGGCTTTGATATGTATATTGACTTAGGTGCAGTGCAAGTTCTCGCGGCACAAAAAGAGGAGCAAAACATTGCCGTTGAAGTGAAGAGTTTTGTCAGTGGACCATTTATCTCTGAGTTTCATACGGCGATAGGGCAAGTCATGAATTATCGCTCGGCGTTGAAGAGAATAGCACCGGACTGTGTGTTATACTTAGCGGTGCCTAGAGCAATCTACAAAACGTATTTTACGCGCCCGTTTGTCCAAGCGGTTATCGAAGATTATCACATCAAGTACATCGTCTATCATGTTGAAAAGGAGGATATCGTCAAATGGCAAACGTAGCAGAATACCAAACCCATATTGAAAATTTGATAAAGGCGTATAGCCACTATAAACCCTATTATGGCGATATGGAAACCGAACTGGTTTTTGATCGGGAACATAACCACTATATGCTAGTCAATGTTGGCTGGCATGATGATGAACGAGTCAGTGGTTGTGTCTTACACCTAGACATCAAAGGCAGTAAAATCTGGGTACAGCAAGATGGTACCGAAGCCGGAATCACCGCAAAAGAAGATATTGTGTTGGCTTATCATGCGCCATACATGAGAAAACATACCGGGTTTGCGGTGGGTTAAGCCGGTTGTATGGAAAGTTGAACCATCAAATGGGTTAAAATAATTCAACTCGTTTTGAACCGGATTTAACGGATTGAGTGATTATAGAGTAATCCGGTTTATCCATTAATCGGTGTAATCCGGTTCAACACACTGATTTAGATAATTTTTTTTACCGGAGAAATCATTCAATCATGAAACTGACAGAATTGATTCACGATATGTCTAAACTTAATGTAGAGTTAAGTGACTTTGAACAGAAATTTGGGGTTAAATCCCCTGAATTTTACCAAGCCATTACCGCAGGTGAATTAGAAGCGTTCGACGCACTTGATGAATACCGTATGGAATTTATTGAGTGGTTGTCTTTGTATAAGATGTGGCTGAGCTTGAATGAAAAATATCAACAATTGGTTACTCGCCAACCCATTGCTATTTCAATTAAAACCACCGTGATGTCTCAACATGAACAATCCGCTCAATTCGCCTAGTGATTACGAAAATTTTATTTATCATTTGCCAAATTGTTATCCCTTTGTGAAACATTCTTCTTTGGTTTACATTCCGTTGGGAACCCACATAGGCAAATGTGTTGGGATGGTTATTTTTGCTGATAATCTGGTGCTTTGTGTGCAAGAATTTATTAACTTTGAATTGGGCGTGATTGAAGGTTATAGCTATGAAGTGTCACATTGCCCTGTGTCACAAGATGAAATAGCACCGGCAAAAGACTATTGCCGCGCATCTTATGCGGACAAGGCCAAAGAATATTGGTATGACTCTTTTCCTCATCCTCATGATCCAACACTGGCAATAACCCATCCTCACCATAAACATATTCATCCAGACATAAAACACCATCGTATCCCAACTTTTGATTTAACGTTTACAGCCCCAAATTTACCTTTTCTTATTGAAGAAATTGCGGCTAGATGGAATTTGGAATAATCCTGATTTTGTGGCAAACTACGAATGGGTTAAAATCGCCTACCGCAAACCGCAATTTCACTCAAGCTGAATGGAAACGGTTTATTGGTGAGATTGTTCCTCTTGTTTTGAACCGGATTTAACTTCTTGACTTCTTTCCATGATTATTTTTGAGTGATTATCTTGACAATGTCTCATTTCAATCAGAACCAAGTTTTTTCGTACCAGGTTCGCCTGAAACGAATGAAAAAACGACGCGGTTTTTTCGTACCAGGTTCGCCTGAAACGAATGAAAAAACGACGCGGCCTTTTCGTACCAGGTTCGCCTGAAACGAATGAAAAAACGACGCGGCCTTTTCGTACAAAGTTCGCCTGAAACGAATAATCATAAGACACTTTAATAATACGCATCTTCGGTGCTAAGTTTCAAAGCCCCTTTGGGGCGAAATTAATATAGCCAGGGGCAACGCCCCTGGCTTAACCCAAAATCCATTTATTCCGTTAATCCGACTCAGTATAGCGTTTTTCTTCCGCATAATAATCGTTGAACCCTACTATTTCCTTAATATCTTCAAAACTTAACAACGGTTCTGGGTGATGTTCGGTGCCAAGCGTTTCGAGTGCGTGCTGCATAGCATGTATCGCTCTATTTAATAAGGTGAGTGGATAAGCGACCATGCCATAGCCAATGGCTTGTAACTGCGCGGGTGCGAGAAAAGGTGTTTTACCTCCTTCTAACATATTCGCCATTTTCACCCCAGACACGGCTTCACAATAAGCGTGCATTTCTTCGATAGACTGCGGTGCTTCGACAAAATTAATATCAGCACCTAACTCGACAAAACGTTGTGCCCGTTCAATGGCTTCCGCCAAGCCATGAGTCGCACGGGCATCGGTACGCGCTATAATCAAAATATCGGCCCCCGCTTCTCGTGCATCAACCGCAGCCCGGATACGCGCAAATGCTTCTGTGCGATCCACCACTTGTTTGCCTTTAGTATGCCCACAGCGTTTAGGCCAAACTTGATCTTCAATCATCACCGCTGCAAAGCCGGCTACTGCATAACCCTGCACGGTGCGCTTAACATTCAATACATTACCATAGCCAGTATCACCATCACCCATGACTGGAATAGAGACTGCCGCGCAAATATCACGCCCTTGGTTAACGATTTCTCCGTAAGAAATGAGTCCGGTGTCTGGTGCGCCTAACCGCGTAGCGGATACGCCGAAGCCACTCATAAAGGTAGCCGAAAAACCGGCGCGTTCTACTAAACGGGCGGACAGTGCATCGAAGCAAGCTGGTACAATCAAAATGTTTGGTTGGCTCAACAATGCTCGGAGTTTAACAGTGGGGGGTTTGTTGTTCATTGGAATAACTAAAGTGTAGTACAACGGATTGACGGATTTATCGGAGATTAGTACAACGGATTGACGGATTTATCGGACTTTACAAGTTTTTGCTAAACCTAAACCATAACTACAAGGATTGTTTATAAAAAAGGATTTTTTCATTTATTGCAATGAACAAATTCATATAAAAAAGGATTTTTTCATTTATTGCAATGAACAAATTCGATTAAAAAGGCAAACGTGCATGAAATAAAAACACCATTCTATAGCTATTTCCTTGTCATTGCTGTATTGGAAAAAAGTCGACTTTCGTTATGCTCGTTTCTCAAATCCTTTATTATATACAATCCTTGTAGTTATTGTTGATTAGTACAACTTCTTTCCGGATTTCTCGGATTTTTTGATAACTGGTAACTAATAACTGAATAACTGAACCATGAAAACGATTTGGCTGCGATTATCGCCTTTTTATAAAAATGTCGTCTTTGGATTGTTCATTGGCGTGCTACTGATTGGATTGCGTGATGGGCAATGGGTGGCAGGAATTGAGGAGTTAAGCGTCGATTGGATGATGACTTTCTATCGCGCTGCTCCGCCCAGTAACGATACACCGCCTTTTGTGATACTGGATATCGATAATGAAACTTATCAAGATTGGGGAAAACCGCTTTTTATCCCCGGTGATAAATTATTGGCATTGCTGAAGTTTGCCGTTAAAGGGAAGCCTAAATTGATTATTGTGGATATTGCCTTCAACAAACAGCCTTCCCCAAACGGCTTAGATCCAGATGAGCAAGCCTTACTGCATTTCTTCGCCAATTATGAAACCAATCATTGCAGCCAATCTGATTGTCCCACGATTATACTGGCACGGGCTTTTCGTTTGCCGCAGGCGGTGAACACTTTTGATTCAAACACCAAACCGTATTATCCAGAACAACCGGCCACATTTTTAGATAAGATTGTTATGCGTTCAACCCATCTTGAGTGGGCTGCTACGCTTGAACTGTCACAGGATCGTCTGTTGCGCCGCTTCTCATTGTGGACAACCACTTGTACCAAAGGTGCCCCTGATGTCGTGCCTTCTATGCCACTGTTAACCGCAGCGCTACTGGTTGAAGATAAACCCAATACGCTTCCCTGTTCGTGTCGGTTACGTTACCACTTAGCTTATTTTATGCCGGTTGATTGTCAAAAAGGCCCACAAAACTGGACACGCGAAGAATTACAGCACAAACCCACCGAGTTTGCAGCCTCCAAAGAGGTGGTTTTTCACTTGCAACCCACACACTTGAGTCGTCGTATTTTTTACACAATACCTTGGAAAAAATGGCCCTTCCTATACGATGGACGCGCACTGCTCACCATCATGTCGGCAAAAAAAATGGTAGACAAACCCATGAGTCAAAAACCACTGCGCGACAGCATCACCCTCATTGGCAGCAGCTATGTTGAAAGCCGCAATTGGTACACGACACCATTAGGGCAGATGCCGGGCACACTCGTTTTAGTCAATAGCATTCACTCGTTGCGACAATACGGTGTGCTGAATGCGCCTTCACCTTGGATGGTGTTATTAGTAATCACTCTACTGGTAGTATTAACCAGTTGGCTACTCGTCAAATTTGGGCAACAAAGGGGAACGATATATTCTGCCCTGATGATTATCGCCCTCATACCAGTGAGTTTGGTACTATTTAAATATGGGATATGGCTAAGCTTTGTGATGCCTTGGGCCGCAATTCAATTACGTCAACGGGTTGATTTTTAAACCTTCAAGGTTTTGGAAACCTTGAAGGTTTTGCCCTCAGAAGTTATAAACCTTGAAGGTTTTGCCCTCAGAAGTTATAAACCTTCAAGGTTTTGGAAACCTTGAAGGTTTTGTCCTAAGTTATAAACCTTCAAGGTTTTGCCCTAAGTTATAAACCTTCAAGGTTTTGAAAACCTTGAAGGTTTTGCCCTAAATCAAGTATTCTAACCTTTGCTGTGAAGATTCAATGAGTCTGCCATAATTCTGAATTTCATCTATAAAAATCTGGCCAAAAGACTGACTCATCTGGCTAACATTGGGCAACTCAAACGCTAAGGTATTGCTGAACATAAAAGTCGCATTACCTGACAAATAAACCGAATATTGATGATGATAACCAACCGTTGGTTTACACCTGACTAAACCACCCTTATTGTATACATCCATTGACTTGTTAAGGGAGTAATGCCCCAACAGGCAAGAAACCAGTGAAGCTGCCGACATGCCACTGCCACAAGAATTTGTCAGCCCAACGCCTCTTTCATACGTTCTGACGAAAATCGCGGCCTCCGCATCATCAAGAATCTGACAAAAGTTAACATTGACTCCATTTGGAAACAAATCAGTGAGTTGATTCGACTTTTCACCTAATTTTTCAAGTTCACTCTCTGAAATGCTATCGACAATCGCTACCAAATGAGGATTGGGCATACTCACGGCCGTAAACTTTAAGTGTGCCGACAATGCGGGGAGTGGCTGATCAATCAGAGACTCTGAGTTGACGACGATTGGAATATCTGTGGTTTTCAGTGAAATTGTGCTTAATTCTGCCTGATAAGCGGCTATATCCTTATAAATATTTTTGTCCCTAACCACATTGGAAACGCCTTTCAGAGTTTCGATTAAAACCGCGTCTTTGCCCAAATGTTCACCGGCAAATCTACCCACACACCTTAAACCATTGCCGCACATTGAAGCCTCAGAGCCATCCGGATTAAACATTCTCATTTTGCCATCCGCATTTTCGCTATTTTGGAAAAAGAGAATACCATCTGCTCCCAATGCGCCCTTTCTATCGCAAAGCACTTTGGACAGCGTGACACGTTCTTCTTCTGAAAACAATAATTTATCATATTCATTAATAAGTATAAAGTCGTTTCCAGAACCATGACATTTGAGGATTGGTAATTTCATAAAATATAATTGTCAGTTGTCAGTTATAGGCTAACGTTTTTTTAATGCAAAAAAAATTAGCATGAAAATCAAAACATTGAAATTTGTTATTGTCAAACAACGCCAAAAATAACGAAACGGATGCTATCCCTTCTTAGGGATAGTATCCGTTAACCTCGAATATATAATGCCTTCACTAAAATCCTTGCCTAAGTGTCATTTCGTTTCGATGTTAGGAGAAATCTGATATATATTAACACATTGATAAACAAAATATTTCGTGAGAGGGTTTTCGTCCAACCACTATATAAT
>QNER01000265.1 GCA_003646175.1 Candidatus Parabeggiatoa sp. nov. 1 | reverse complement strand
TATGGTGGCGGTTATGGCCCTGGCCCGTATGGTGGTGGTTATGGCCCTGGCCCGTATGGTGGTGGTTATGGCCCTGGCCCGTATGGTGGTGGTTATGGCCCTGGCCCGTATGGCGGCGGTTCTTCAGCCCCACCTGCCCCTGATCGTGGTGGGAAAAAGGCCCAGTAAACACGCTTTGATATCTTAGACTGAACTCGCGGGAGTGGTGCAAACCACTCCCGTTTTTATTTTCGCTTGATCAATACATACACCGCACCCGTTCCCCCATCAACCTGACGCGCTGAACAAAACGCTAACACATCATCGCGTTGTCGCAACCAGTTATTCAATTGATTTTTCAAGACCGGCTGTTTTTGCCAAGATCCATATCCTTTACCATGGACTATTCGCGCACAACGAACATTGCGATTTTGACAATCACGTAAAAAATTCGCCACTTCCACTTGTGCCACGCGCACTATCATGCCATGTAAATCTAACTCAGCTTTGATACTAAACTGTCCACGCCGCAATTTCGTCAGTACACTACGCTGTATGCCGGGACGTACAAATAACAATTCCTCTCCCGTTTCCACATTTGCCGGATCGTAGTTATCGGAAAGCATTTCCTCGCATACTAATGCATCATCTTTCTGTCGTTGTTTGGGAATAGGTGAAAGGCGTGGCTTTGTTGGTGGTACTTTGTCACAGGTGAGCGGTTTGACCCCCAGCATCGCTTTTCTAAACAATGCACTCTCGATTTTATTCTTTTGTTTGCCCATTGTCTTATCAGTTATCAGTTCGTCGCGAAAGTTGGAGCGATGCTGTCAACTTTCGCGACGAAATTAGTTATCAAGTTATTCAGTGAGCAAATTATACCTATTTTACAATACTTTCGCCAAATAGCCTATATAAAGTATTGTTATTTAAGTTATTCTGCCTAAAATTCAGAGACGGTTGCGACTTTTCCGCCAATCCTAACTGATAACTGATAATGGTAGTCTCTACAAACCAATAAAGGTACTGCAATAAATTAATACCTTCGCCAATAGCAAAACTTTTGAACAAGAATTAAACGGATTTCTGGATTGACAGGATTAAGACATGTTTAAAATAAAAAGCACCATTTTTCGGTCTCAGATTTGCTTGAACCGAGATTTGCTTGAACCGAGTAATTCTACTTTGTTATATTTAACATAACTCTTTGATTAATAAGGGTTCACCAAAATATGAGAATCTAATAAAATCAATAACTTAGCCTGAAATGTGACAAAGAAATCATTGCGAATTCATTTTTAATTCTGTTAATCTTGTTCAAAACTCTTTGGCGAAGGTATTAAATAAAGGTACTGATTTTTGGTGGCTCAAGAAAAATCCAATATACCGCGACCCGCTTGCCGGCCTTCCCATTCCAGTTTTTGATAACCCATTGATTTTTAATACCTACATTGTTTTGTAGGGGCTCGCTTGATAACTGATATACTGAACACCATCATAAACTGAGTTTTTTCTATCATGTCTTTAAGCTCACGAAATCTTTGAAATTCAATAAGATTTATAGCGAAGCTATAAATGACAAAAGCGCAAATTATGCCGGTGCGAAGTATAACTGACTATAGCCCGTGTCAGATGATTTTGCCCTATTTTAAAGCATAAAATATATATTTTTCAGAAAGTTAATGCCAAAATTTTAGTGCAAGGTGGTCATCTGACACAGGCTATAGTATAGGAACCCTCCGATCCCTATACCATTGGATTTAAAACTAGCAATTAGGAATTAGGAATAAAAAATCATTGAAATTTTTGCATCAAAGGACGCTCCCCTTTCCCTCTTCCCCTTTCTGGTATGTAATTTACCCTAACTTTCTACGCAAAAGTTTTTCGCGAAGCGCCAACTTTTGCGTAGAATTGATGTAACTACTCAGCCCTGAAAGGGCGCATTATTAAAGCCCAGGGCAGCGCCCTGGGATCCAATTTTAATGCGCAAAGACAAGGGCTTTAAATCATAAACACCTGCACCTTTTCAAAGCACAGGCTATAATAATTCGCACCTTCGGTGCTTCGCACCTTTTCAAAGCACAGGCTATAAAATTTATTTTATTTGATGAGTTTTATCCCCTGTTTGCGCCCCAGCGGGGGACATGAGTAGTGCCTTTTATCTCAAATGGTACGGGAACTTTCTACTCGATGTTCAAGTTAAAGTTGACTAATATTCTAATAGACTCTCAATCGCAGTCGTTCATCAAATAGTTATGATTTTTTCCTTGTCTTTTGGACGCATTTGTTTGAACCAATGAGTTTCATCAAAACCAGCCGGCATCAATCAACCAAATTCGTCTGAAAATTAGACTTGTCCCTTAATAATCATTTTTTGAACTGTGATTTATGTGAAATTGGAAGGGGTGTTGCACGCACCTTCGGTGCTAGGTTTTAAAGCCCCTTTGGTGCGAAATGTAATATAGCCAGTGTAACTACCTCACCAAAATCACCGTTCAAATTATTAAGGGACAAGTCTATTTATCAAAACCGGTTCTAAATCCTAAAAAATCAAGAACACGAACCTGTTTAGCTAGAATGATCCCCTGAGAGATATTTTAACTTGAACATTGAGTTCTAGCTGCTTACTGATGACTGGTTACTGAATGGCGTTGTTTGGAAGATGCTGCCAGCTTGATCAGCGAATGCACCTCCGCCAACAGTTCATCACGACTAAAGGCACCTTTTTGAAAGATAGTTTCTACACACCCATTTAACTTGATACGATCTTCAGGGGTAATATCTTTGGCGGTTAGTACGACAATGGGAATCGAGCGCCAAGATTCGTGTTTGTGTAAATGCATGGCAAATTCAAAACCATCCATTTCGGGCATCATCAAATCCAAAAAAATCAGATCTGGTTGTTCTGTTTCTAAATGGGACAAACCAACCCGCCCGTTTTCAGCCATGATGATTTGACAACCCATTTTTTTCAGCATTTGAGCTACCATATCGCGGTTCACATCATCATCCTCAATAATCATAACTTTAGCCGGCTCAATGGCATCATATTTATGTAACACAGTGGCTAACTGTTCACGACTAACGGGTTTAATGAGATATTCGGCAGCCCCCAACGAGTAACCTTTACCCTTATCTTCAACAATTGACAAGACAATAACAGGGATATTGACAAGTGCCGGATCAGCTTTAAGTTGTGATAAAACGCTCCAACCATCCATTTCTGGCATCATCACATCTAATGTAATAGCATGGGGACGCAGTTTTCTTGCTAAATTCAGTCCCTCTTTTCCGCTATCTGCAACAGCCACTTGATAGCCAATTCTAGTCAAATAACCGCGCAAAAGATCACGCACCACTAAATCATCGTCAATGACGAGAATAATACCGTTTTCATTTTTCTTATGAAGTTGTAAAGAAGTAGATTCACCCTGCTTAAGTTTGCCCGCCTTGACATACACAGGCAGATGTACAGTGAAGGTAGTCCCTTTGCCAAACTCACTTTCAACATCAATATCGCCCCCCATCATTTTGGTGAATTGCTTGGAAATTGCCAAGCCTAAGCCGGTACCCCCATATTTACGAGTCGTTGACGCATCTGCTTGGGTAAACGCTTGAAACAACTTTTTTTGTTGTTCGGGTGTCATTCCTATACCTTGATCACTGACGGTGAAAAAAATCCAATCACATTCTTCGGTATTTTTGCGTTTTACCTGTAGGGTAATTTCGCCATTGTCACTAAATTTTGAGGCATTACTCAGCAGGTTTAATAAAATTTGTCGTACTTTAGTCAAGTCAGTATTCATCTCGCCAAGGTTATCGGCGCATTTGACAACCAAGTTATTATGCTTTTGTTCTACCAATGGTTGGACAGTGGTGACAACATCTTGCAGCATTCCCGAGAGATTAAACGTTTCCGGGTACAATTCCATCTTGCCCGCTTCGATTTTGGAAATATCTAAAATATCATTAATCAAACCAAGCAAATGTTTCCCAGCCGACAAGATTTTTTGCAAGTCTGGCACAATATCTGTATTCCCTTGGCTGTCAGCATCTTCTTGTAACATTTCGCTATAACCGATGATCGCATTAAGGGGGGTACGCAATTCGTGGCTCATATTGGCAATGAATTGACTTTTGGAAAGATTGGCAGCTTCTGCTTGTTCTTTAGCAATGCGTAATTCATCCTCAACCAATTTGCGTTGCACAATCTCACGGCTCATTGAACGATTGGCACCCGCAACTTTAGCCATCATGGAATTAATGCCGTCTTGGATAGCACCTATTTCATCCTTAGTAACATTTGGAATACGTGCGTCATAATTGCCCCCTTCAACCTGTTTTAAATACTTCAAAGTCATAAGAATTTTGGTGCTGACACCTCTGGTGAGTAGGTAGGACAACAACCACACGCCGACAAAAGTCAGTAAGGCAATGATGAGCACCCTTTCAAGATAACGATGCCGATCTTCAAATATTTCATCCTGAGTAATGGCGACGACAATTAACCAGTCCCATTCAGACATAGTCAAAAACACACCAAAATAGGACTGTCCTTGATACTCGTATTTAATTGAGCCTTTTTTCTGTTGTAGCATTTCAGTCGTAAAATCAAACGAAAATGGTTCATCTCTTTGGTAATCATGATGCAAAACGACCTGAGCTTTAGTATTGAGAATATATAAGTGACCGGTTTTACCATAGCTATAAGGACGGAGTTCATCCAATAACTCTTCTTGTGCTGAAAGCACAAAGTCAATCATCTCAGAGACTCCTTCAGCTTCTAGCGTTTTGTAACCTTCTACAATTTCTTTGCGGATATTGTTAAGTTCTTCAGACAATGCGTCTTCATTGAATCCATAAACGATTTGATTGATCACGAGATAACCCGTAATCACGGTTGGAACACCAAAAAGGGCGAGCATCAAAAACATGAATGCATTGATTTTAAATTGGGTTTTCATTTTATCTAGTTATCCGTTAACACGATGTTCAAGTTTATAAATAAGCCGTTGATTATGAACATATTCTAGTTATCATCGTCATTTCGTCAAAGTTTTAAACCTTTTCAACTTAACATTCAATTTTTTCTTCAATATTTCTGATAATAACGGATTGGGGGAAGCTACTAATTTCAAGGCTTTAAAGCCTTTTTATTGGGAATTGGGAATTGGGAACCGGGAATAGGGAATTGATATATAATATTTTATAAATAAAAACAATAAATTAATAAATAATACCCCTTCTTAATGAACTATTCCCCTATTGATATGATTAATGAACCATTTACCATGGACAAGACTTTCCCCAAAATCTGTGACAATCACACAGGTTTCTGGTTATGACAGGATTTTGGGGAAGCCTTCATATTGTGGCTTGAATGCTTTGATAAGTGTTTGAATTTTCAGAGGATGAGGTGGGCGCATTATTTTCACCTGTTACCATTGTTACCTATTACCCTTATGCCCATTACCAATTATCAAGGCTATCCCCCAAAATCCGTGACAATCAGAAAAAAAATAGAATATTGGGCGATATGTTCAACATCAATTTGACCATTACAATACAATAATTGGCCCGAATATTTCACAAACCACTGGCGTGGTAGTTTTTATTTTTGTGGGTATAAAAAAATGGACAGCCCGTCAGGACTCATTAATTGAACAATGTTCAGAGATTCATCGCTTGGTTTTCTTGATATTTAGGCCATAAAAATATTATGGTTAAACACCGGTTTAAACGCACCTACATTTGGCTTGTAGGGACTACCGAATTTTTTGGCTCACTACAACATGAAAACCAGTGCTATTTTTGCAATGCTCAAAAATTCGGCCAAATGTCAAGGATTTTGCGTTCAGATGTAGGTTGATTGGTTGGAATTGGAAATTAGGCATTGGTCATTCCTAATTCCCAAATATTTTTGTTATCGTATAAATATCAGCACATTTATGATTTTATGCATAATGGGGTGCTTACAATGGTATATCCTATAATTTTTCAGTTATCAGTTCTAGGCAAAAGTTTTTCTAGAAAAACTTTTGCCTAGAAATCAAAACCTTAATATTTATTATTTTCTTAGCAACCGATTATTCTTTCAAACTATATTTTAGACATTCTAACCCATGTTACGCACTCTGCTTCAAAATGGTTATCAAATCGACATTTGATGGACTTATTAGCAATTCATGTCAGATTTTGAGATCAAACGAAATGACGGTAGTTCCTACAAACCAATAGAGGTGTTCAAACCGTGGGAATTGTTCATTATGGATTGGGAATTGTCCATTTAGGGCAAGCCAAAGACACACCACAAAAAAGCCTTGTCGGTGTTTTGGTGATTCTAATTCGCCTTCAATCCCAAAAAACATGTCAAAATTATAGGTATTATTTTGACAGGCCCATTAATGTAAGTCATTGATTTTTAAAACTTGCATTGGTTTCTAGGGACTACCACACCTATAAATATTAGATGGTTTTCGTTCAAGCACTATCTAATTGACACACAGTGTTGTCCTGTATCAAGTTTTCGCCTTTTTTTGGGTGCAATTAAAAGTGGTGGAAACCCCAATCGCTTAGGGATAAATCCCCAGGCTAAAAGCTCAAGTCCCCTTAAGGGGACTGCAAAAATCCGTGATATTTTGGCATTTCTATCACTTTTAATTACACCCCCTTTTTTTAATAAATATTTTTAGCATACTACTAATTTATTGTACAGAGTAGATAGCTTAGCTTTCGCTTATTTTTTCGGCTCAAAGAAGTCATTGATTTTACATTTTGACGACTCAAAAAATAACTGACAAATTGTCTGAAGCTTTTCAAAAAACCGAAACGCTAACAATATAAGTCACTGATTTTTTTTATATTATAAGGCGTTGACTTTAACGCTAAAAATATAACCTATTGAATTAGATGTTATTTAATTCACGAGGCACTAAAATGTCATTTAATTTACCAAGCACTAAAAACATAAGCGAAAGGACAGAGAACTGTACCCAAATAAGTTTTTAAATTTTAACTATCTGTTTTAATTTATAAAAAATTAAAGGAAAACACCTCTGGTAAATATTAGGGGCGCATTTCCATTTTTTGGGTATCAAAAGCCTAAAGATTAATGGCACGCACGATAGCTATATATTAGAAGTCCAAACTTGAGTTTAGGCAACCCCAGTTCAAACTGGGACTCTGACACTCAAGTTTGTTGAAACAATATCTATCGTGCGTGCCATTAGCCTAGAGTATCAATCTCTAGGCTAAAAGCGAAAAAGGCTCAAGCCGACTGACTCAACCTCATCGTTTTGTTAATCCCCTTTAGGGAACTCCGCTTTTAGCCAATCGCAGAAAACGATTGGTGTGTGCAATGGTGGGGATTTCTGAATAAGTCATTTCAAGATATTATAAAAATACTCTTTTTTTGGGAGTGTACCCAACGAATAGTCCTGTCAATAAATAATCCACCTTACACCAATACCTTCGCCAATTTTGACAAAATAAAAAAATTTCAAATACTTATCGCTTTAAAGCTTAAATAAAGGAAAGGATTTTTTTTAAGTTTTGTTGATTTTCAATGAGTTGAATGAACTTTAGTTAATACCCAATTTTTGGCGATGGTATTGTTATACAGGACAGACTTGAAATCTGTGACAAATTTTATTGCGGTAAATTTTTCCGTGATTGATTTGTCAGCCGTTGACAGTGGATTAGCAATGCGGCTAATCGGCCCCCTACATGGTTACATGACGGTTAACCGCACAGTTTAGAAAAATTGTATCAATATTGTGGCACCCGTAAGTATTCTCTAAAAAATAGTTTAGCACCTAAAGTTTTTGCGCGTAAAAACTTTAGGCGCGAAAACAAGTTGTATCGGAATCATAGATAATAGGTAATAGGTAATAAGTTTTTTGTTAATTTCTTCATTGAGTTTAGTATTATTAGAGAAAAGGTAATGGCATTTTAAAACGGTTTTTTGATTTCAAACTCATGAAAAATGCCAGAATTCAATTACCCATTACCCATTAACTTTCAGGAGTACAAGGCGAACCTTGTACAAAAAAACGGCGTGAAAATTCGTTTCAGGCGAACCAAGTAAGAAAAAACCTTTGCCTCAAACATTGTCAAGTTAACCAATCTACGCAAAAGTTGACAGCATCGCTCCAACTTTTGCGTAGATAAAGACTTTTGAAGGGTGCCGAAAATTTTTACCCGCCGCAATGAAAATAATATGAAAAACGGAACCCCCCTCAACCAATCCGCAACCCGAGTCATGTTATTGGGCAGCGGCTTTTTAGGCAAAGAAGCGATCGTTGCTTTGCAGCGATTCGGTGTTGAAACTATCGCGGTAGATTGTTACCCGCAGGTGCCCACACATCAAGTTGCCCATCGTAGCTATGTCATAGATTTGACTCATGCTGATGCTTTACGTGAATTAATCGCACAAGAAAAGCCGCATATCATCGTGCCAGAAACAGAAACGATTGCAACTGATGTATTAATTGAGATTGAACAGACAGGATTAGCACAAGTTATTCCGACAGCCCGCGCCGTTTCCCTGAGCATAAATCATCAATATCTCCGTCAATTAGCAACAGAAGAACTTGATTTACCAACAGCACGCTATGCATTTGCTAGTAGTTATAACGAATTACAAATGCAGATTAATCGTGGCGTTGGCTATCCAAGTATTGTCAAACCGGTTATGTCTTGTTCAAGCAAAGGCCATTCTGTAGTAAAAGGCCCCGAAGACGTGAAAGCGGCTTGGGATTATGCGATGAGCTCAAGTGGGGACAATTGTCGCTCCGTGATAGTCGAAGAATTCATTAAATTTGATTATGAGATCACTTTGTTGACTGTCCGCGCCGTTGGTGCAACGGGTGAGGCGGAAACTTTTTTCTGTGAGCCGATTGGATATCTTCAAAAACAAGGCGATTATGTCGAAAGTTGGCAACCACAGCGCATGACACCAACATCGAAGCATCGTGCTCATGAACTTGCTAAAAAACTCACCGATAATTTAGGGGGACTGGGCATTTTTGGGGTGGAATT
>QNER01000264.1 GCA_003646175.1 Candidatus Parabeggiatoa sp. nov. 1 | reverse complement strand
GTGTGGTAACACATGATAAGCGGCCGGAATGATTGCTACCATGACGCGCATTGCCAATATCATAGTAGTATTCGTCATCATTGGTAAATCAATGAGAGATTGAATGGGTTTACCAGATAAAGAAACTTGCGTTTTCTGTAGAGCTAATCTGATATCGTCAGGTGTTGGTTCTTCTGGGAGACTAATACCTAATCGTTTCAGAAAAATTAAGGCGATTTTAATCGCTTTTCGTTCTTGATTTTGTGCCGCGTAAGCCAGTATTTGAATTTCACAGATTTTCGCTTCATCCGATAAAGTGCGTGCTTGTTGTAATACTATTTGAGCAAGCTGTTCCATCTGTTTAAAGTCACCACTGAGGTAAGCGGCTTCCGTTGCTTCGGTAAAGAGATTGAGCGTTAACTCATAAGAATGATCCCAACTCTTTTCGGTTAAACATGCCCGCCCTTTTGTGAAATAGTTGACCGCAGCCCCATAAGCCATTGCCATTTTCGCCTTTTGCCCCGCCATCAAATTTAGCCCCGCAACTTCAAGTCGTTCAACTTGGTTATTAACCAATTCAATACTATGGTTAAAATTCTCGACAATATCAAATACTTTTTCTTCTAATGCGTCAGCGGGTATATTTTTCAACAGCAAACGACCGATTTGTAAATGCACGGCTTGTTTCTGCTCATCATTAATCAATGCATAAGCGGCTTGCTGTACCCTATCGTGCAAAAACTTGAATTGGGATTTTTCACACACATCAAGGTGTTTGTAGTTTTCATCTAAAGGCTGAATAAGCCCTTCGGCAATCGCCGGACGCAATACGGATAATGTCTCATTTTGGTTCTGCTCATAAATAATAGCCAAGATGGACAAGTCAAATTGATTACCAATACAAGCCGCTAATTGCAACACCTTTGATGTTTTTGAAGGCAACTTGTCAATTTTATTGGCCATCAAATCAACGACATTAGCGGTGATATTTTGGTCGGCTATTTGTTCAACATCCCATTGCCATTTGAGTTGTTCAAAATCAAAATGCAATAACGCATCTGAATACAAAGTTTGCAAAAACTGATGAGTAAAAAAGGCATTGCCTTGGGTTTTCTGATAAATCAAGTCGGTGAGTGGTTGAGTTCGGCCCGATTCACAGTTCAGGCTATCTTGCAATAACTGGTTGACATCTTTGGAAAGCAAATTTGCCAATTCAATCGTGTTAATGACGACATTGGCTTTTTGCAGTTCATCCACTGCCATAAGAAATGGGTGGCTATTATCGACTTCATTATCACGATAAGCCCAAATAATTAATAGGTGTTGGATTTCACCATCAAGCATAATGCTTTTAAGTAAACCTAATGAGGCGGAATCAACCCATTGCAAATCGTCAATAAACAAAATAAAGGGATGATCCTTATCGCATAACGCTTTGAAAAAGTTCAAGAAAAACATCTGAAAACGGTTTTGCGCCTCAGTGGCACCCACTTTTGCCACAGCGGGTTGTTTACCAATGACTAATTCCAAATCAGGGACAACGTCAATAATAATTTGGCCGTTATTGCCCACCGCATTCAAGATTTTAGTTTGCCAGTTTGCCAACGTTTCCGCGTTTTCCATCAGCAAATAACGACAGAATTCGTTAAACGCTTGGCTTATGGCGGAATAAGGAATGTTTTTCTGGAATTGGTCAAATTTTCCGGCCGCAAAGTAGCCCCGCTTTTCTGTCATAGGTTTATGGACTTCACGCACCAACGCGGTTTTGCCCACGCCGGAATAACCCGCGATCAGCATCATTTCGGCAGTGCCCTGACTGACACGTTCAAAGGCTTGTAATAATGTATTGACTTCGTTTTCGCGCCCGTAAAGTTTTTGGGGAATTTGTAGCTTGCCAGAAAAGTCGTTTTGGGCTAGTTCAAACTGCAAACCTTCAAGGTTTTCAAAACCTTGAAGGTTTTCTAGGCATTTCGCTAAATCGGCTTTGACACCAAAAGCCGATTGGTATCGATCTTCGGCGTTTTTTGCCAGCTGTTTCATCACAAGATCAGAAACAATCGGATGTATATCAGGATTGATTTCACAAACCGGAGAGGGAGTTTTTGCTATATGACAATGGACTAACTCCATTGCATCAGTCGCAGTAAAAGGTAATTGTCCCGTTAGCAATTCGTAAAAAGTCACGCCCAACGAATATAAGTCGGTACGATAATCCATACTGCGATTGATGCGTCCGGTTTGTTCGGGGGATAAATAAGCTAATGTGCCTTCTAATTGCTCAGGATTTTTGAGGGTTGGATTTTCACGCGGTAGGCGGCTGGCAATCCCCAAGTCAATTATTTTCAAGAGCGATGTGTCATGATTAACAACGATATTGCTTGGGTTAATATCTTTGTGAATGATATTGGCTGCGTGAATATTGCCCAAACTGTCAGCGATTTGGATGGCAAGCGGCAAAAATTCCTTGACTGTCAATGGACGATTTGCCATTAATTGTTTTAAGGACTCGCCCCCAAAATCTTCCAAAATAATGACGAGCGTATTTTGGTATTTTTCAATACCATACGCTTTGATAACCCCGGCTAAATCCAAATAATGCGTGATTTCATACTCTTGTCGATAGCGGGTGAGTTCTTCGGGTGTGGGGTAGTCTTGTTTGAGGACTTTGAGGATAACCGGTTGATTATCCTTTTTTCTCATACCTCGATAGACGAGGGAGTTGGCACTTTCGTAAATTTGCTGGGCGATTTGGTAATTAGTTATAGTTAGCATAATCTTCGTGTCTTCATCGTCGTTCTTTGAGAACATCTCTCGCCTCATCACTTTTCATCAAATTCGGCTAAAGTTTTTCCAGTGTGATTGAAATCATTGTTGGTAAGCCATAGACTGTCAATAATGTTCGGAATGATTTTTGCTTGAATAAGCAACTTATTGTTATTTCATATTTTTTAAATATATAAAGAAATCCGACTTTTTCAAAAAATTGGATTTCTGATTAGGTTAAATTTTCTTGCCCAAATTTTATAAAGAAATCCGACTTTTTCAAAAAATTGGATTTCTGATTAGGTTAAATTTTCTTGCCCAAATTTTACCGGGGCAAAAATGGCGAAAAAAAAAGTGCTATAGAAAAAGTGCTATAGATGTTCATATAATTAATTTCACAAGTCAAAATTAACGGATACTATCCCTAAGAAGGGATAGCATCCGTTTCGTTACATTATTTTTCTGAAAAACTATAGCAAATTTAGGGAAAATTATGGAATTGTTTCAAAGCATTCGATAAAAGAACATTGGGGAAGAAGGTAAGGCACTTGATATAATGAACTTCTAATCATCAGGTTCCTTCATTTCTTTGTGGAAAAACCTGATTGTAACGGATTATTTGGGGGGGGGGGGAATGTCAAAGGGTTACGTGAGTTTTTATACACTATTTTGAGTGGTTTTTTTTCTGGCTGACTCAACTTAAAAACGCCTTCAAACAGTTCCCCCCCCAAATCCGTTAACGGATTTGGAGGCCTGTAAATATTTTTATTGATAAGCAGAGACCAAAAGGTTTTACAACCCATTTTCAAAGTAGCGAAATTGATTTAATCGCTCGGCAGGACTCAAACAGAATTAGAATTTTTCGAGTGACTGGGCTCCCACGCTAGT
Source organism: Candidatus Parabeggiatoa sp. nov. 1 (assembly GCA_003646175.1). GTDB lineage: Bacteria > Pseudomonadota > Gammaproteobacteria > Beggiatoales > Beggiatoaceae > Parabeggiatoa. The sequence continues at coordinate 5,397 of QNER01000264.1, read as the reverse complement.
GCGTTCATCGTTAGACACAAATATTTAAGCATTTGATTTTAATGATATTTATGTAGGGGCCGGCAAGTTTTTTTTTGCCCACCCTAAGCTTAGACGGTGGGCAAGAAAAAGACGAGGTGGGCTACATTTTGACTTATGTATAACGATGAGCGCTAGCGCATGGGCGAGAAGTTAGCGTTAAGGAAAAATCGCATCAATGGCGAAGTTATCTACCCCCGGAAAATGGCGAATATTTTTTTCGCAGACGATCAATCAGTTGCTTTGCGGGTACGTAACCCGGCAGTAATTCCCCATCGGATAAAACCATCGCCGGTGTCCCGGTGATACCTATGCTTTGGCCTAATTCATATTGGTCAGCAACGGGATTGTTGCACGTTGCTGGCTCAATCTTACGGTTCAGCTTGGCATCAGTCATGGCCTGTTGTTTATCTTCGGCACACCACACTGACACCATATTCTTGTAGGTTTTCGAATCAACACCAGCACGCGGAAAAGCCAAATAACGCACTTTGACCCCACCCTCATTGAGTTCGGGAATTTCTTGATGGAGCTTGACACAGTATCCACAAGACACATCGGTAAACACGTTAATCGTGTACTGGCTACCGTTTTCAGGGGCAAAAACGACCGTATCACTATCCTTAACGGAACTCATGGCCTCCATACGCAGTGGGTTCTGCTCTTGACGCAGTTGGGCACGCCTCTCATTAGTCAGACTTGTTCGCGTCTTGAGATCATAAATATTACCCACCACAAGATAACGACCATCCTTGCTGAGATAAAATATGTCGCCTCCATCTACCACTTCGTATAATCCCTTGATAGGGAACGGAAATACACGAACATCTTCTCCAAATGTACGCTTTGCACTTTCTGTGACAGCTTTGGGAATTCCATTGTCAGCCAAAGTTGAAGTACCTATAGCCAATAAGGCTAACATTATATAAAAACGCATAATCAGCTCCTTAAATAAATGAGTTAATCTCGAAAGTTAATGAATTGTAACGGCAAATCCAAGTCCTTCTCACGTAACAAAGCCATAATTTGTTGCAAATCGTCACGTTTTTTTCCCGTCACGCGTACCTGTTCACCTTGAATGGCTGCCTGCACTTTGAGTTTACTGTCTTTTATCGCTTTGAGCATTTTTTTAGCAACGTCTTTATCTATACCTTGCTTAATACTCATTGGCAAACGCGCACGACGATTTTGGATTTCAAGTTGCCCGGGTTCAAGCGCGGCAACATCAATGCCTCGTTTTGCCAGTTTTTTATGCAAAATTTCTGTCATCTGATTCAGTTGAAATTCATTTTCGGCCTGTAAAGTTAAAGAATCCGAAGTAATTTCTACGTGTGCATCAGAACCTTTAAAATCAAACCGGGTCGAGACTTCTCTATTAGTTTGATCGATGGCATTAGACAATTCGTGCAAATTAACTTCTGAGACGATATCGAAGGATGGCATGACGATAACTCCTTATTGCTTTTTGACAACAATTTTTTCCTTGATACGGGCAGCTTTACCACGAAGCTTACGCATATAGTAAAGTTTAGCACGCCGCACATCACCGCGTCGCTTAATTGAAATGGACTCAATCAACGGGCTGTATGTTTGAAACACCCGTTCGACGCCTTCTCCATGAGAAATTTTGCGTACTGTAAAAGCCGAATTTAGGCCTCGATTACGTTTGGCAATCACTAAACCTTCAAAGGCTTGCAAACGTTTACGTTCCCCTTCTTTGATCTGTAACTGGACAATGATGGTATCGCCGGGACGGAAATCTGGTATTTCCTTACCCTCCATCTGTTTTTTTTCCAACTCGGCAATAATGTTGGTCATTCTATATCTCCTTTTGTGTGTTTAGCAATAAATTCATTTAAAAACGTTTTTTGTTCAGTGGTTAAATTGAGCTTTTCCAATAGCTCTGGGCGGCGGAGCCAAGTCCGCCCTAATGCTTGTTTATGTCGCCAACGGGCAATTTCGCCATGGTTGCCAGACAACAACACTGCCGGCACTTGTTGACCATCAATTTCTTCTGGCCGCGTGTAATGCGGATAATCAAGCAACCCATTGTAAAAGGAATCCTCGGCAGCTGACTGTTCATGCCCCAATGCGCCCGGCAACCAACGTGTCAAGGCATCAATCATGACCATCGCTGCCAATTCGCCACCACTGAGTACATAATCGCCTATTGACCATTCTTCGTCGATATCTCGCTCTATCAACCGCTCATCAATACCCTCATAGCGACCGGCTACCAAAAGTAACCGTTGATAATTCAACAACTTATCCACGCCGGCCTGATCCAAGCGGCGGCCTTGGGGTGATAAATAAATCACCCGCGTGTCATTGCCCATTGTTGTGACCGCAGACTGAATCGCGGTTCGTAATGGTTGCACCTGCATAACCATGCCGGGGCCGCCGCCATAGGGCCGATCATCAACACGACAATGTTTATCCGTGGTAAAATCTCTGGTATTCCAAGTAGATAGCTTTAATAATCCCCTTTCTAAGGCTCTGGCAGTAATGCCACCACAACGCAGCGCGTCAAGCATTTCTGGGAATAAGGTGATAACGCCAATGTGCATAGGAAAAAATGGGAAATGGGAAATGGACTCGCTTTTATCCGTTTTTTTGTTAAAAACTGATAAAAGCGAATGGGGAATGGGTAATAGCTTCACTATTATGTAAATAGGTTAATGGCATGAAAAGTCATTGCCAAAAGAACTTATGGTTTTTTATTCCTCATGGTATTGCCATGATTTCCTACCTATTACCTATTACCCATTACCCGTTTTGCAACTTCCTCTTGAGTGTTTAATTTAATTAATGTAGTCCACCACCCGTTCCCAATCGCGTCTAAAACTTTTGTGCACAAAAATTTTAGGCGCGAACCCACAATAATTAAAAATCTGCATCCCAATCTACCCGCAATACGCGCTGTGCCAAATCAATGTCTAGTACGACAGAATTAAGTACAAAAGGAATTAAACGCTCACGCTCACCTTTGAGGACTAAAACATCATTAGCCCCCGTCTCCAGTAAATGATCGACTTGACCCAAAGTGATACCTTCCCGATTGATTACCGTCAAACCAATTAAATCCACCCAGTAGTACTCACCCTCTGGCGTATGGGGCAGTTGATCACGATTAATCGCAATGTCTGCGCCGAGTAAACGGCTGGCATTATCACAGTCATGGCTCGATTCCAAGCGGGCAATAATGCCCTTACTGTGCGCTTTTCCCTCGCACACCGACACTGTCTGCCATTGTCCCTGTTGACAGAGTTGCCAAGGCGAGTAATTGAGAATATTAATAATGGGACTGGTGTAGGAAAACACTTTGAGCCAGCCTCGTACCCCATATAAACCGCTGATTCGTCCGAGCAGTATCCGTGCTGGTTGTTCGGGCATGAGTTATGAGGCAGTTGGCTGGTTTTCGGCGGGGGTATTGTCTGGGGATGCCGCCTCAATTGAGGCATTTTCAGCAGGCGGGGTTTCCGCGGTGGTACTATCACCCACCGCGGCCGCGGTATCAGTGGATGGGGTTTCCGCGGTGGTACTATCACCCACCGCGGCCGCGGTATCAGTGGATGGGGCGGCCGCGGTGGTAGTATCACCTACCGCGGCCGTGGTGGTACTTTCAATAGTGGCTGCGGTTTCAGCGGGTGTTGTTTCTACAGGGGCCATTTTGGCATGTTGTTTTATTAATTTAGCCACCCGTTCTGTGGGTTGGGCACCGACACTTAGCCAATACTTGATGCGTGCGGAATCAAGGCGTAAAGATTCCTCCTTGCCACTAGCAACGGAATTAAAGAAACCTAAACGCTCGATAAAGCGCCCATCACGGCGATTGCGTGAGTCTGTCACTACGATGTGATAAAAGGGACGTTTTTTGGGACCGCCCCGACTTAAACGAATGGAAACCATGTTATTTTTTGTACCTTGTCAAGTGAGTTAATTTATGCTTATCAAGTCAAACAATGAATAAAAGCGGGCAATTATATGCGATTAGCAGACGATAGTGAATAGTGATTGCCTTGAAAGATAGGAAAATGGCATGAAATTTTTTTTGAGCAGTGCGGTTGCAGCTTGCAGTTTGTGACTGCCATAATCCAAGATAATTGCAACGAAGTGTAATGGTCAACAAGATATTGAACAAGGTGACAATACCTTCGTTCGCATAAGGTAAATAATGAACAGCAAATAGTTCATCATTTAAAAATTTATTTAAAAACAATCAGTTATATAATTTATTGTCATAGTGATTTGCAGAATGCTATCAAATTGGCTATTTGCTATTAGCGAATTAATGAAATGGGATTTCTTTGATGTTTAGCATCATCTTGACTCTTACAATAATTGCAATTTGTGGCGGTGATAAAAAGCCCAAGCCTTGATTTCATTACCCGAAACTTTGTAGCAAATAGTGCCTAAACAAAATATCAAAACTTTTTTGATCAAGCACTAAAATAACATTGATCATTGAAATAACATAAATCTTTGTGAATGATGAATTAACAATTTATTATAAGAATCTTCAAAAAAAATAATGTACCCAGTGATGCTATCGCTTGCCAAAATATATTTTTTACGGCTAAAATTTTTTATGCACAAAAAATGCGAACACCGTCACACAAGCATTTTTGTCATTTCGATCTTCGTTACCAATCCCTAGCCTGACGAATAAGATTTCCCCTGATAAAGAAATGACAGGAAAACTCAGTTTATGGCAGTGTTCAGTATAGTATCACTTCAAGGCGGATATATTAAATTTATTAGACTTGTCCCTCTCTGCTCAAGTCGTTGATTTCATTCATCTATTAATATCTAATATTTTCAATGGGTTACGTTTATTTAGGGAAAAATCCATTTATTCTAGTTATAACAGATTGTAACTACTCAGCACCGAAGAGTGCGAATTATTATAGCCTGGGGCAACGCCCCAGGTGCTGAAAGGGCGCATTAAAATTTTAAATCGCCCTTCAGGGCTTGCTCGTTGTTATTCTGGTGAAAAAGGCGCAAGTTCCCAGGGCGCTGGGCTTTAATAAAGCGCCCTTTTAGGGCTGAGTAGTTACATAAAATCAAGTTCCCAGGGCGCAGCCCTGGGCTTTAATAAAGCGCCCTTTCAGGGCTGAGTAGTTACAACAGATTTTGGGAAACCGTGTTTGTGGTTTTAAAATGGTGATAAGTGCCTCAATCTCAAGCGTGCAGCCCATCATTTCTTTAATAGTTAAAAGCGTTAAAAGGTTATAGACAAAAATATTATTTTTATTTCTTATTAAAAACAATACCTTCGCTAATTTGGACCAAATAAAAAATTTCAAATACTTATCGCTTTAAAGCTTAAAGGGAAAATTTTTAAGTTTTGTTGATTTTCAATGAGCTATCATAATAGCC
>QNER01000263.1 GCA_003646175.1 Candidatus Parabeggiatoa sp. nov. 1 | reverse complement strand
TTAAGGTTTTTTGTAGGGTGGGCAAAGTGTTTTTTTTGCCCACCGTCTCCGGGCAGGTGGGCAAGAAAAGGCCCTTGCCCACCCTACAATAGAACGTATTTGTGCTTAACTTAATGGCATTGGGGCATCGCCCTGGGAACCTGCGCTTGCACCTGGGGCGTTGCCCCAGGCTATAATAATTCGCCCCGTTGGGGCTAATAAATTGAAAAAATTCTCTAAAAATATTCACTTACTTAAATAACCCTGTTTTCATCAATATCGCGGCTAATATTTTTTGTGCGCAAAAAATGAGCCGCGAACACAATCCGCTATAGAAGTTTTTCTAGAAAAACGGATAAAGCGAACACCATTTTCATCACCCCAGATAATATTTCTTAGACAGCCAAATATTTTTTGGCAAAAAAATCCTTTCCCCCTTTCCCCCTTCCCCAAAAAATTTTTAAGTTTTTCTTAAAACCCTAAACTTAGGATGCTAAAAGCGAAACGAGTGAGTAGAATGCCTACTCACTTAAGCGGCGACAGTCGATGCATCAAGAGGCTACGTGGTTTTCCGTTCTAGGCGAACGCAGTCCTGCCCCCAATGCCATTAAATTAGCGGTAACGTGTTGATGTTATAAGCTTTTTTGACAAAAATGTCTCCCAAGTAGTTTTGTCCATCTTTGTAAAAATAAGGGCTTGCGGGTACTGGGGTCGTTTCGTTTGAAGTTTCAATTTCGAGGGCAACCACAAGGGATTGCCCCTACAATTAAAATATTGGGATTTCGCTACGGATTGTCCTTACAATTCAAGCGATTGTGCGTGGGATTGTCCTGACATTTACAATATATATTGTAGGGGCAATCCTTTATGGTTGCCCCTCATTTGATAAAATCCCATTCAACGACCCCGGTGCCAAAATAAAAATAAATATTGCTGACTTTTTCACTACGGAAATATTGGAGGGGAAATTATCAGTAGGTTTAGGGACATCACAATAAATAATATACCCACCTCTGTTAAACCTCTGAAGTCTTTGCTGCCAAGGTACGTTATTTTTTTGCCCCAAAACACAAACAGTGAGAAATTCAATGCGAGAAGAACATTTTACTTACCTCGAAGAAGAGGGCAATGAGGATAAATCAACCCTCAATCCCATCCATCATCTCGTTCCCTTATCTGACATAGAAACCGAGACAAAATCCGAAGTGCTGGGCAGGTTAAAAAGAAGTTTAGCTCAAGATGAGCCTAATGCCTTTGAGGATTTATGGGGACAGTGTCATAACTATCTTTATCGTTGTTGTCTTCGGTGGATGGGAGGTCACCATGCGGATGCCAAAGATGCACTGAATCAGGCAGCGCTCAAAGCGTGGGAAAAATTCCCACAGCATGCACAAAATATCGCCAATCCAGAGGCTTGGTTAACCCAACTGACTCATAATCTTTGCGTTGATATCCATCGAGAACACCACCAAGCCGCAGTCCACTTTGAAAGTCTTGAAAACCTGGTCAAGTTTGATGAAGATATATTGGCTTCTGACCTCGATTCTCCCGAAACCCTCATTAGCTACGGTGAAATAGAATCTTTCTTATATCACACGATTGACACCCTACCTTCCAAACTACGCGATTCTTTCGCCCTCTTTTACTATCAAGAAATGTCATATCAAGACATTGCCCAACACCTCCTCCTTTCTAATGACAGTGTTCGCAAACGTATTCAAAAGGCACGGCAAATTCTGCAAAAGCGACTGAGCGAGTATTGTTCTGAGCAAAACTTTTCAGAGGAGTCTCGCTTTGAACAATTGCTCACCTCCGACTTAGAAGCACCAATAACAGATGAGTGCATTGTAGATTCTATTGATTATAAGGTAACAGCCACATGTCTAGAACCGCTATCATACGCGTGGTACCAATAACCCAGAGTTCTGGGGTGGTGAGGAATGTTCACCTCGTTTTAAACAATAAACCAAACCGACAATCCGTTAAGGTCAAAACCTTAGGCAAGTACGTACAGCTGCATCCTAAAGGATGGAAAAAACGTTTAGAACAGGCTGAACTGTTGTATGCGGCGGGCAGTTGGGAAAAGGCTGTCGAAGAATACCATCAAGTCTTGAAGCGGCAACCCCGATTGTTAGAAGCGCGGCTCCAACTCGGAAAAATCTTGCAATTGATGGCAAGAGAAATCGAAGCCATAGAAGTTTATGAATGTGCCAAAGCGTTGACTTCAAATGTCGCCACTCAGTATCACATAAAAGGGTTGATCGAACTTTGCCACTGTCGCCAAAATACAGCGATAAAAATGTTTGAATTAGCAGCCTCGCTAGAGCCAAACAATGCCGCTCACTGGTTTATCTTGGGACAGAACAATTTGGAGAGAGATGCACATAAGGCAGCCCTGCGGGCCTTTGATGTGATTTTGGAACACAACTCGGACGATATTGTCGCGTTGATTCACAGTTATGATGCGCTTATGGCGGCGGGTAATTTTCAAGAGGCGCAACAACGCTTAAGCAGAATCCAAGAATCCGCCCCGAACGATTTTCGGGCACTCAAACGGCTGGCGGATCATCGTACTCGGATGAGATTAGTCTGGGGGGAAGAAGGTAAACAGACGAAACAATTGATTCAAACCGCACTACGACAAGCACCGGACAGTGCCGAAGCCCATCAATCCCAAGCCTATTACCATCTTTTCCAAGGTAAAAATAAAAAAGGCATTGCCGTGTTGCAAACCTTCGTTGAGCAGCACCCGAAGAACCCAAGCGGCTGGTATCACCTAGCTCGGTGCCTATTCCACACTGGCGAATTCAATGCTGCAACCACAGCGATCCTAAAGGCGTATGCGTTATACCAAAATGATTGCGAAATCTATCTCGCATTATGTGAGATTTTACCGGCTGCGGGGAAACGAGAGATGCTACAACCTTTAATGGCAGAAATGCTGGCATGTTTTGCCCAACGGTGGCGTGTTTGGGTGACAGCGGGACTGGTGTGGGTGGAAAATTTCAAGGATTATGAGCAGGGCTGTCTCATTTCTAGCAAGGCTACCCGCCTTCAGCCCCAACTGGCCGAACCTTGGTTTCGGCACGGCCGCGTGTTAGCCCTCGCGGGGAGACATCAACAGGCCGTTGACGCGCTGGCGCAAGGATGGCAGTGGCTGCCAGAAGACGGGGGTTACGTTCAATCGGTGCCGGCCGCTATGTGGCTGGGCGAGAGTTACCAAGCACTTGGCGAGTATGCCACCAGTCAGGACTGGTTTCAGTCAGCGATTGAACACGCCAAAAAACTCATGGATTTCAACCCCGCCATGGCTTATTATTGGCAAGGCAAAGCGTTAGAGGCGTTGGAAGATGTGACGGCTGCAAAATGGGCTTACCAACAGGCCTTAAACTTGCATTTGCTTTACCCTACCTGCTGGGCAGTCAATAAAGCATTAAAAAAATTAAATATATTGTTTTTTTAGTGATGTTCAAACGGATTAATTTCAGTTAGAAACCTTCAAGGTTTTGGAAACCTTGAAGGTTTTGCTCTAAATATTTTTCTGAACGTCTATAGCATCCGTAAAATCCATCTGACTTAGATGTCCAAACGGATACTTCCGTAAAATCACGACAAATTCCAAACCCATTCACTCATCACACAAAAATCCATCCTCACATCATAATCATTGATATCTTCTATCTTATCCACCGGTTCAAACAGTGATAAGCCTATTTTAATCACCTTTTTTTTGCAGGTTTGCAGAAATCTGTCATAAAACCCTTTGCCATAACCGACTCTAAATCCTTGTTTATCAAAACATAATAAGGGCATTAAAATCATATCAATCGTGTCATCAGGACATTTTATCGCATCCACCGGTTCTGGGATGCCCCAGCGATTTTCTATGATTTTGGTATTGCTCTGTAACACATAACTTTCCATGCGGTGAGTTTGAAAGTTACTTTTGGAAGCCACAAGTGTGACATTTGGATAATTGCGAAAAATTTTTTGAATGATAACCCATGTATTAATTTCATTGTGTTTCACAATAGGCAAAAAAACATGCAGCGTTCCAGTTTTGTGTAAATCAAAACGATTAAAAAAGTGTTGGCTAATAGCCTGACTTTTTTCTTGCAAGCATTCCAAGCTTAAATTGTTTCGTTTTTCTAAAAACTGTTTTCTTAATTTGTCTTTAGTCATGTCATTTGTCTGAATCAGAATTTTCAGAATTTGAGGATTTCCAGAATAAAACCTCTTGCCAACTCAGAGTGTTCCTAAATGATTAAAAAATCCCTTCTTATAAATCCATTCGAGGTTAAAATTTTTGCGCGCAAAAACGTTAACCTCGAATATAAAATGCAATCTTTGTAGTTTGTCGGGTGGGATCGCTGTCCGCAGGTACTCAAAATAAGATCGAGAAAGTACCACCCGCTTGCCCACCAAAATTTATGATCCAACTTGAAGAACGGACGCGCAAACGAAACATCAGGAACAAATTGTTATTTTTCCGAGATAATTGAAGGGTGCCATTTATTTTTACAAAAGTGTGCCCACACAAACGCTTTGTTGAAAAGTTCAACCCGATTATAGGGCACTGCGATTTAGAATGATGGCTTTAACCGAATTCTTTATTCTGTTTTTCAGATAAAACCAAAAGAGAGTGAAAAACGACTAGTGCTGGAGAGCGGAAATCTTCGGACCATCCGCCATGAATAGCCTGGGGATAAATCCCCAGGCTAAAAGCTCAAGTCGGCTAAAGCCGACTAACCTCGATTAGTGCCCTTTAGGGTACTTTCGCTTTTAGACAACTGCTTTCACGCCAAAATTTTTGCGCGCAAAAAATTTGGCGTGAAAAGCTGTTGGCTGAGGTGGTATCGAAACTTCCGCTTTCCAGCACTAGTGCTGGAGAGCGGAAATATTCGGACCATCCCCAGCCAACAGCCAACAGCTTGTAGCAAAGAAGTTTTTCTAGAAAAACTTCTTTGCTACAGCAGTTGTCTGAAAGCGAAAAAGGCTAAAGCCGACTAACCCTCTTTTGTAGTGCCCTTTAGGGTACTTGAGCTTTTAGACAACGGCTTTAGCCGTTGGCGTTGGGGTGATATCGAAACTGTAGCGATCCTGCACTAGGCAAAATTGAAATTGCTTGGTGCAAGTTAACCTTGCACTCCATTAATCCATTAATCCTCATTTTGGCAACGGCGCGGTAGATACTTATCTAAGTACCTTCGCCAAGAATTTGAAGGTACTTCTTACCCATTATCAAGACTCTCACCAAAATCCATTACAATCAGGTTTATTCAATCATATCTATCCCAAACAGCCCGATTCCTTGAGTACCAGCAGAACTCAATATTACGGTATAAGCACCCGCGGCTAAATCCAACAGTAAACCAGCTTCAGTCGGATTGTTTAACTTCAAATGTTCTGGTAAAGCGGTGATTTGAGCAGCCGTTGAGGGATCATCTCCCCAATTATTGTTATGAGCCACGGTATCACCACTGGGGTACGTCTGTACTGTTATTTGAGGATCAACCCCCGCTTCTATGCCCCAACCTCTCAATAGGACTTTTTGGGTTTCCTGCCCAGCAATGATGAAACCCGCAATAATATCACTAGCCCCGCCTTGGATTGGCGCACGAGTGCTCATATTAATCAGTTGAACATCGTCGCTGGTTCTTTCAATTTCATCTATCCCAACTAGCCCAATTCCGGTCGTACCGTCAGAACTCAAGATGACGGTGTAAGCCCCAGCGGGTAGATCTAACAGCAACCCTGCATCGGTGGGATTGTTTAACCCCAAATGCACTGGTAACGCACTGATTTGAACAGCAGTCTCAGGTTCATCTCCCCAATTATTGTTACTGGCAACGATATCACCACTGGGATATTTCTGTACCGCGATTTTAGGATCAACCCCAGCTTCTAAACCCCAGCCCCTTATCATAAGCTTTTGGGTGCCGGTGCCAGTAATGATGAAACCCGCAATAATATCGCCTGCGCCGCCTGTGATGGGGGCACGAGCACTGAGGTTGATCGGGCGATTTGTCTGTGCTGGTGTTACCGTCGGCGTTTCCTCAGCTTCTTGAGTCACCGTCAGTGTAACGGGTAATATGATCACCTTATTTAGAGGATCATTACTCATAATGTGGAGTTCAGCTTGGTATTCGCCGATCTGTTCGAGGACACTGCTATCAAAGACAACTTCAATCGTCTGAGACGTGCCCGGCGCGACACTGCCAACATTGACTGTGGTAGACAACCAAACAGCATCAAGATCGACACCTTGGTTGGCCATCCAATCAAGGTATTGGGAAACTCTGGTGTACACACCATAATAGCCAGGTGCACCACAATCTCTGCCCCAACTGACAATACCAGCCAGTTCCCAGCCGGTGCCCAAGGCATTGGGTACCATCAGAGGGCCGCCACTATCCCCATAGCAAGCATCCTTGCCACCTTCCACCACGCCGGCACACAGCATATTGTCTGTAATCGTACCCGGATAGGCAGATTCACAGATTGCTTGGGATACAATGGGCACCGACACTTGATACAACTCGTCAGGGCCCCAATCGTCCACAGACAATGCGCCCCAACCAGTCACAGTAGCCTGCACACCCTGTGCATCATTGCTGGCTGTCACCAACGGAAGAGGCACGGGCTGTTTAGGTGCTTGCACCAAATGCAGCAGTGCGATGTCATTAACTATCGCATCATAGTCAAAAGTTTCATGGACAATTATCTGATCTACCGCAATCTCTTCGCCTTCACTCGTTGAGAGGTTGTGTCGGCCGATAACAACTGTTAAGTCCGCCGGCATGAAATCAATGACGCAATGCGCCGCTGTGACTACCCACTCAGGACTAATAAGCGTACCACCACAAAAATGGCCGCCAAACGGGTCTTGCAGTGAAACCTGCCATGGCCAAGCACCCGGTTCAGCCGGTTCGCCACCGACGATTCTGGGGGCATTGGTCAGGGTCGTGTTGGCTGACACGAATCCGTTGTTGGTTTCTCTAATGTTAAAATCAAGTGCTTGCCCTCCAAGATTGGACAGCGTAATGGACTCTCCAGCCGTGGCACCTAATTGTAAAGTGAGTGCAAGCGACTCTGCATTGACCTCAATTTCGGCTGCGGCCGAAACCGTGAAAGTGATTGGCACAATGACTTGAGCAGTCTCCGCATCGTTAGAATTCACACAAATAGTGCTGGTGTAAACCCCCGGAGACAATCCCGTGCTATCAAAGGACAAAGTGACACTTTCGTCACTAAAACCGGGCATCGTGCCACTGGTTGAACTCAGAAACATCCAGTCCACATCCGTACCACAACCTTCCTCCAAAGTCCAATCCAAGGTACCAATGGCTTGGTTAGCGATCTTCAACACTTCATTGGCTATCAAGCCACTGCCACTTGAGTGGACAGGCAGTTCAAGGTTTATCTTGGGTGTCACCACTTCAATTTTAGGTATTGCATCTGGAACGAGATTAACGTCATCTATCTGGAACACCCAGTCCCAGAATGCGATATAAGTAAAGCGAATTTGGACAGCCTGTTCACCCACGTAAGCCGATAGCTCGATGAGTTGGTTAGTTGAACTGCTGTTAGTTTCCGGGTAGCTCACCAGATTGCTCCAGTTCTTACCATCATCCGTGGAAATATCAACAGTGCCCTGCGAACTATAACCGCCACCGAAATAATATTGGAAGCTCAGCACAGGGTTGGTGGCATCAGCAAAACTAAAAACCGGCGAAAGCAGTTCTGTGTTCATAAATGTGTTATAACCACAGTTGCCAGAGTTCGCCTCAGCTGCAAAACCATCACCACCGGTGTCATTAAAAGAGCCGGTTGTCTCTGTGCTTTCCCATACACAATCACCGCCATTATTAACGACTGTCCATCCTAATGGCGGAAAAGGACTGACGTTGAAATCCTCGTTGAGGGCGTATGCCGACTCTGCCAACAGCAGCGGCAGGCAAGATAGCGCGTTTCCCAAAACTAAGGTATTTGACTTTTTCATTTCTGGATTCCTCTTTAGTGGCTTATCTATAATATTAGACGCGGTAGAAAAAAAAATGTGAGGGCAGATTGATAATTATTTTCCCGCACAATTATAGATACCATCAAAAATAGACGAGCATAAAAATATTGATTTGATTTATGTCCCAAAATTGTTACATTAAAAAATAGGTATGCAACTGAAGTGTCACTTATGTTGTTATGAATGACTTATCCCTAATAGACGCTGTAGAAAAAAAAATGTGAGGGTAGATTGATAATTATTTTATCCAAAAAAAATTTTAGCGCGCTTTATTGACTATTAGACGCAGATGTTCAGAGGTTTAACCCTCATCGTTATACATAAGTTAAAATGTAGGGGCCGGAAAAGTATTTTTCTTTCCAACCCTGCAAAAAATATGTTAAATAAAATGCTTAAATACTTACTTAGGAACGTGCATGAAACAACTTAGTCAACTTGGGGCAACCACAAGGGATTGCCCCTACAAATAATCACGTTACGTAGGGGCAATCCTTTCGAGGCTAAAGTTTTTGCGAGCAAAAACTTTAGCCTCGAATATGGTTGCCACAATTATTTCATGCACGTTCCTAACTTATGTATCACTCTCATCGACATGTAGGGGGCCGGCAAAGTCTTTTTCTTGCCCACCATTACAATTATCAGAGATACCTAAAATGCTCATATTGCTTATAATAGTGCCTGCAAAAAATTGAATTTGTTGGAAAGATTAGATTAAATAATTATTTCCGGCGCCTTTCCAAACGTCCAGCTTTAGGGAGATGAATAGATAAATCCACACTAATCACTGTTGATACTTCACGGGTTTCCTGCGCTGCGGTAGTGGACATTGTAGCCATTAAACCAATAATCATTGCAATAGTTGTAACCATTTTCATGCTGGTGTTCCTCATGATTGTTGTTTTTTTCCCACACGTTGGCTCTATGGAACACTCAGGGAAACAACTTGCAACTTATTGAGTTTTTTACAGGCCTCTATTTAAAAAAAATACACCTGATTTCCAAGATAAGCCAAGACGATTTTAACCATCTTAAAAAG
>QNER01000262.1 GCA_003646175.1 Candidatus Parabeggiatoa sp. nov. 1 | reverse complement strand
CAACCCCGTAGAGGTTGAATTTGAATAGGCTTTCAGGTAAAAGATTTTGCGCGCAAAATCTTTTACCTGAAAAGGTAAAACCTGGGGTTTTGCTCGATGATCAAGTTTTGGGTAAGCCGTTGATTTCAAAAAAATATTATTTTTGTGTCTAAAAACTCATGTCTCAAAAATTGATTGCCGTAAAGCCAAATAACATCAAAAACGTGATCATCGAGTAATACATTGATTTACAATGTTTTGTCTAAATCACTTATTTAAATCAAGCTGATCAAAATCAAATTGATTACTTTTAAGTAAAAACGATGACTTATAATTTTTCAGATAAATAATTTCAGTTATAAACCGTTTTCAAAACGCTTTACGGTTTTGCCCTGAATGTTTTTCTGAATGTCTATAGACTAAACTTGCGAAATGCAAAAAATTGGGAATTGGGAATTAGGGCTCACGGTTGATACGGTTCATTTAATTAAAGCAAAATCAATGGGTTACCCAAAAAAGACCTTAATTAAAGAAATGCTAACAATCAATAAATTATATATATCAAGCTTTGGGAAAATTATTCCAATTTCGGCATGAAAGCGAATTTATCTGAACAGTCTCAGTTCGTTCATTTTTTTAGGCATTAAAAAGAAAATGACATAAAGGCACTTTTCTATAGTTTTTCAGCCAGGGCAAAACCGTAAAGCGTTGCAAAAACCTTGAAGGTTTATAACTCAGATGTTCATATAAATAATTTCACAAGTCGTTGACGGATACTATCCCGAAAAGGGATAGCATCCGTTACGTTATTTTTGGTGGGCAACAAAAAAACGTTACCCACCCTACGAACTAATTATCCGTTCACCATTCATCATTCACCATTCACCATTCACCATTAATCATTTCACACCCAAAAAGCGGTTTTCGTCATTACCTTAGCGACACGCCCCATCAACCAGCACACCGGTTTTGGCAAAGGAACCCCGCCAGTTTTGACAGCAACAGATGCATGGCGCGCTTCATCTTCTTTCATTTTTTCTAAAATCGCTTTACTTTTCATATCTTGCGAGGGTAAGCGTTGTAGATGCCCTTCTAAATGTTTGATCACTTGCCGCTCCGTTTCCGCTACAAAACCCAAACTCCATTTATCACCAGCCACCCCCGCCATAGCACCAAAGGTAAATGAACCTGTGTACCAGAGCGGATTTAACAGGCTGACATGCCCATTCAGTTCAGAAATGCGGTTTTGACACCACACCAAATGATCGTTTTCTTCAAGGGCTGATTGTTTCATGTTACTGCGTACCGCAGCGGCGCGGGCTGTCAAAGCTTGCCCTTGATATAACGCTTGGGCTGAGACTTCTCCAGCATGATTAACACGCATTAACCTTGCGGATAAAAGTTTTTCCGCTTCGGTTAATTCAGCCTCAGGGATTGTTTGGGCCGGATTTGCCCGCCCGGTACTGAGGGGGTGACCAAATAATGTTTGTAAACCCCGATCAAAGTTGATAATAAAATGGTCTAAAGGCGTTAGTTGTTGCATATTTTTTACCTGATCTATCGTTTTTCCAGTTAGAAACTGTAAAGTGTTTTGGAAACTTTGAAGGTTTTGCCCTAACAAAGTTGCAATAAATGAACAGTGTTCAGATGCGGTGAAAAAAGGGCAAAAAAATGAAGTTTTTTCGTAACTATTCAGCCCTGAAAGGGCGCTTTATTAAAGCCCAGGGCAGCGCCCTGGGAACTATTTTTCAATCTTTCAGTCGTTTGAGGATTGGATTTTCTTGAGGTTTAAACCATAAAGTTGCTATTGTTATTGGGCGGTTTAAAGTCGCCTTCATTGGTTTGTAGGGACTACCCTGCTCGATTATAGACACAGAGGGCACCGAGTTACACAGAGTTACATAGAGTTAAATTTAATTTGTTATGAAAATTCAAAGCGTTATTTTATGATCGTTAAATCATACGACTTTTCGAGAGGACTATACGCTCAGTGTAATGTTTTTATATAGTAATTAATAATTTCTTCAGGTTCATCCGCGATTTCTAAAATGTCATCTGGAATTGGTAATAGATTGCCTTCCAGTAGCAACCACTCAAGCTCAGACAGTTGAGAGATTGTTGATGGCAAGTTTGCCAATTGGTTGTCTCGAAGATCAAGCCACTCAAGTTCAGACAGTTGACAAATTTCTGCGGGTAATACTTCGATTTGATTGTCGCCAAGGTATAAACCCCTCAGTTTAGTCAGCTGACACAAAATGGGTGGCAAAATGGTTAATTCATTTGAACTCAGATCCAACTGTTTCAGGTTAGACAATTGGGAAAATTCATGAGGCAAGGTTGTCAGTCGAGTATTGCTGAGATTTAATTCTCGGAGTTTAGCCAGTTGGGCAATTGCCGGTGATATTTCAGTGAGTTGATTGTCGCTGATATCTAATTCTCGAAGAGTCGGTAATTGGGCAACTTCAGGTGGCATGGCTATCAGCCGATTGTTACTTAAGTCTAATTCTTTTAGTTTGGGGCATTGAGAAATTTCCGGTGGTAATACAATCAGTTGGTTACCGCTGAGATTGAGTACTTTGAGTTGAGACAATTTAGCAATGTCTGGTGTTAACATAGCCAATTGATTATCATCAACATAAAGTGCTTCAAGCCGAGACAATTGAGTAATCTCAGGTGGCAAAGTCAACAGTTGATTGTCGCTAAGTTCTAACTGTTTGAGTTGGGACAATTTAGCAATGTCTGGTGGTAAAACAGTGAGCTGGTTACCTTCAAGGGATAGCGACTCAAGGTGAGATAATTGGAAAATTTCCGGTGGCACTTCTGTCAATCCCTTTTCAGAAAGTTCAAGCTCGGTATCTTGATCCCTCATCGCTTGTTCAATTATTTCAAGTAATTCTGTTTTCATAAGATTTATTCAAATTGTTATCGTTACTTAATAGCCTTGCCAAAACACGCTTATGAATTCTGATAATTAATCTAACTGATTGAAAATGAATAAAACCTATATTTATGTCAGTCAGAATACATCTGAATTTTAATCATAATTAAATAACTCACCCAGATTTGGCGAAAGTGTTGTACGGATAAATCAGTTTAACTCAAAGCCTCTTGCAAAACTCATTTTAATTAAGATTAAGACAACTTAGCGATTTAGCGGCTTTGCGTGAGACAGGTTAAATGTGACAAAGTCAAATTCTGGTTCTAATGGATTTTTGGGGTTGCCTAATTTCAAGGCATTAATTTTATGGATCATTTTGAATCGAGAATCGAGAACAGAGAACTTTTATGACTAAAAACAATCATTGAAGAAAAAGTCGTTTCCTATCGATATCAATTATTTTGAACAGGATTAAACGGATTTTAAGATTAACAGGATTTTAAACATAAAGCTAACTTCATTTTTGCTTGGGAACGTGCATAAAATAACTTAGGAAACGTAAGGGCTGGAGCAACGGATTGCCCCTACGAACCAGAGCAAAATGTAGGGGCAATCGGTTGCCTTAGTTGTATTATGCACGTTCCTTGGCAGTGAAAATCTGAGACTGAAAGGCATGTCAAAATAAATTCTGTCAATCCTTAAATCGGTTTAATCTTGTTCAAAATTTTTTGATTGGCGAAGGTATTAGTTTTTACCTGTGTACAGGACAAAAAAGTGTTAAAGCCGTGATGCTATCGCTTTTTTTGCGATAGTATCACTCAAAAAATAGCACTTGTTATTACAATGATATTTTTGATCGATAAGAATTTGTGAATTTAATCCTTGGTTTTTATTCGCTAAAATTGACGGATAAGTAAGTCTATTAAGGATTTTGGCAGATAGAGAAGGGTGATACCGCAAAAGTGCAAAAGTGTGACTCGCGCAAAAAAGCGATAGCATCACGAAATACTTTAAAATCAAAGGATTACAATTTTTGTCCTGCACATAGAGTTTTTACATCATGTTTAATTTCCAATTCGTCATTCTCAATTCTTATTTTACGAACATTCATTTTCATTTTAAAATGAGTTTTGCAAGAGGCTCGTTATTAAGAAAATCTCTTAAGCGTTTTGCAAGAGGCGCATTTTTTAGTGTTTAGTTTTTAGCTGTGTTAGTACGATTTAATGAAGTGCCATTAGCGGTGGGGGATTAAAGCCCTTTTAACTGGCACTTTGCCCCATTTTGATACTTTTTATTTATATTCACGCGAGGTTCAGCTTTAATTTATAACCCATTGATTTTGGGGGGTGGATTAAGCCGCGCGTATCCACCCAAAATTTAATGCTGAAAATTCAATGATTTCCAAGCTATAACGGATAGCATCCCATCGAGCGGGATACTATCCGTGAAGTTATTTACTGATATGTTTTTCATTCACCATTCACCATTCACCATTCACCATTCACCATTCATCATTCATCATTCACCATTCATCATTCACCATTTTTACCAGCCATGTCTACCACCGAAAATGATGCACGGCTAGATTTACTGAATAGCCTACTCACCACACCCCACCGCGAATTGTCGCAATTCGCCGAAATGCATCAGTTTATCATGACACTTGATCCATTGTTTTATGGTCATCTAGCCGTGTGGTATCAAAACAAGGGTGAGGTGCGCGATCATCATGAAGTCTTTATCGCTCATTTATTGACCAGTGATTTGCCTGAACATCGCGAGGCGGGGTTTGTGTTGTTACAAAAGTTACCGCCCTATCAAGTTGCACGGGTAATAAATTTTATGAAACGGCAATGCCATAAATTGCCCCGTTGCGCTCGTACTGCTGTTAAGCACTATTTGCGAACCCGCGAACGTGATCCGGCATTTTTTGATAAGGCTGCGTTGCGCGGGCATAAAGCGTTAAAACAGTTATATGCCAGTTTGCACATTAAACCGACTGAGCGGGCGGATGCCATACTATTTAAAAATCAACCGCCGACGGATAGTCTCGCTTATGCCCTCAAGCAATTGTCAAAAGCGGCTACGCCTGCTGAACAAGCGCGACTCATTGTCGCACATAAAATGCCTTATACCATTGCGGTGGGGGCGGTAAAAACGCTCACGCCCACAGTGTTAGTTGCGTTGATCAACGCGATGTCGTCACAAGAACTTATTAATAATTTAAAGTCGCTCAAAGCGCGTGGTGCGCTTTCACATCCTGAGATCAAAAAATTAATTGATGCCAAATTAGAGCAAGCCCAAAAAAGTGGGCGCGTGTCAGCGTATAAAGCTAAAGTGGCGGCCGAAGTAGCGCAAGTCGATAACGAGACTGCGGCAAAATTAGCCCAAATCACTGATGTGCAAGTGAAAAAGCATGGGACAATTTATAGAACGACGGCTTTGCTTATCGATAAGTCGGCTTCTATGGAATCCGCCATCGAGGTGGGCAAACAAATTGCTGCACTGATTTCTGGTGTCACGACGGCCGATTTATTTGTGTATGCGTTTGACACTATGCCTTATGCAATAAAGTCCAAGGGTAAAACGTTGCAAGATTGGGAAATAGCCTTTCGCCATCTTAAAGCTGGGGGGGGCTACCAGTGTTGGCTGTGCTTTGGAGATGATGCGCAAACAAAAACAAGCGGCTGAACAAATTATTATTGTCACTGATGAAGGGGAAAATTCAGCCCCATACTTTGCCCAAGCGTATGCCAGGTATCAAAAAACGCTAGATGTACAGTCCCATGTCATCATTGTGAGGATAGGACAACATGCCAGTTCACAAGTGGAACAGAGTTTAAAAAACGCGCAAGTGCCGGTGGATACTTTTACTTTCAACGGGGATTATTATTCGTTACCTAATCTGGTGCCTTTGTTGTGCCAACCGTCACGGCTGGATTTATTGATGGAAATTATGGCAACGCGTTTGCCCTGCCGTGATAATTAAGGGGATCGGTTCAAGGGGAAAGGGGATCGGTTCAAGGAGAATTATTGTGCAGGATGGGGTTTGTAACTGGGGCGTGTTTGTTCGGTTATATGCCCAGTCTTTTTCAACCGGCCTTATTTTATTCGGGAATAAAGAATAAAGTTAAGGCCGTCATTTTTTTTCATCCCATTTTACGGAATTCGCTAATAGAGAATGTCGTTAAGGCCGTCATTCTGTGATGGTCAAGATGATGTTGAACACTATGTATTTGGATTCATTCCTGCGTTCAATATCTTGTTGACGACTACACTAAAGCTGTCATTCTAATAGAGTGAGAGCAATATTGGGCTGAATTGACATTAGATTGGTCACGCAGTGCGTGACCATTTGTCCGGCCTTACCACGGCTCATTTGCTGGCGGGTGCCAACCTGCTATGACCCAAAAACGCCGTGCTTCAACCACATATTCGTTGTTTAATTGTAATGCTTCTATGGTAGCTCGTCCTGAAGGCGTTTCTCCAATAATGAAAATACCTTCTAAATTCCAGTGGAAATGTTCGTACCAATTTTGGGCACGAGGATTAAAAAGTGGCGCCATTTCTGTCGTCACTGGGTCTGTAAATTGGGTACGTTCCCCTTTAAATTTGTTGCAACGATGACAAGCCAACCACAAATTCTCCCGCACTGTTAATCCGCCAAGGGATTCTGGGATAATATGTTCAATCTCTAAAGGTATCCCGGTAATTATTTCAGCACTCAGGCAATAACCACATCGTTTGCCAGCATCAGTCCGTACTTGACGACGAAGCTCAGTAGAAATATAGGTTTTTGACATCAGCATGACAGTTCAGTTAGTGTTGGAAGTTGGTAACCACGCCACTTGAGTAGGACATTCGCGTATGCTTTGCGGAGCATATGTTCATTTGCTTGGTTGTACAGTTTCTCCAATTGAGTCTGCTCAGCGGTAGTCAAAGTGCTTTGGCGTTGTTTTTCCAGCAATAAACTGTATTGTTCCTGATGTGTTTGGCTGATCATACTGCCAGCAACGTCCCACAAAGTATTATCATCCAACTTTTCCAATGTAACTAATGTTTCACGCATTGCGGCCGGTAAATTATCCGGCAAAGCGGGAATATTGGCATTAAGCGTTTGTAAAACCACACTTTCTATTGGGCGACTGCTCAGTACCGATAGTCGTTGAAGCCGCTGGTATAAAAGTTCTGGTAAATGAAGAAGTAAGGTAGATTCGCTCATAATAAAATAATCATCTATTCTATAAAAAGTGATTTGACGGATGCTATCCCTGGTTTTCGGGATAGTATCCGTTTAAGTTCCAACAAACCTAAACGTGGGCGGTTGGCAAACCATTGAACTTCTTACGATTTATCAGTTTAGTTAAGCACAACGTTTAGTTGATGGAGTACAACTTCTTTCCGAAATCAACGAATTATTAATTTAACAATATCATATTATCAGGAGTACAAAGCTTAGTTGAGTACAACGAATTACGTGGATAAACGAATTATTAATTTTCAGGAGTACAAGGCGAACCTTGTACGAAACGATTCTCAGGAGTACAAGGCGAACCTTGTACGAAACGATCCTCAGGAGTACAAGGCGAACCTTGTACGAAAAACACCTGCGTTGATTTTATTTTACCATTCCCCCATTCGTTTATTCCCCAAATCCATTGTACTAGAGAGTAATTCAGAGGTACGAAACCCACCATTAATTATCATATCATAAAAAAAAGGTGGGTTTTGCTATCGCGAAACCCACCTGCAATTCAAGATTTAACCCATACTACGCTGGCTATCCACCTACGTTTGCTAACTCTCATAATCTTCTGCCTGTGACGGGGGCGAAGATGATGGTGTGACAAACAATTGACCTTTAAGAAGTTGCGTATTAATTATGATTTGTGTATTCATACAAATTTCAATTTTATTATTCTCAACACTTATTTTTTCTACATGCACTTTAGTATCAACAGGTATAGAATCATTCGATTGAGATTGGCTCGTTTTTTGCGCTTTATAACCCGCTTCTTCAAGCCATTGACAAATACTGCGCCAATTTTCTACCCTTTCCTGCTCTCGGTTAACAATGGTTTTAACATATTTATATAACTTGTTACACAAATTAACTTCAAGCCCTTTCACATCTCGATGGAGTATTTCTGCGATCTCCGTGGGACTATGCCCACACAATAAGCCACGCAAATGAAGTTTTTCAATTCGCGTGAGATTTTTCCCTTTGACGGAAGTCAAATCATTATACAAACGTTTTAAGTCCCAATCATTTTCGGCTTGAGTGAATTGTTCCTCGGTGTGTGCTGTCACTGTTGTGAGCCCTTATAAAAATTTATAATTTAAACTAATGTAAAAAATAATATAGATTAGTTTTATTAGCTTAATATTTCCGGAATAATGCACGAATTATTTTGAAGCAAATTACAATATTAATAACATAGTATAACCTATTTTATAATCTTTATTAGCTTTAATTTAGTATAACCTATTTTATAAGTTAAATGAGTTCGTGTTTTTGGTTTCGGTTTGTATTAAAATATTTACTTACTAACAGAAAGCGGAATAACAAAAATAGGCTTATTTGTAACCTACTTGTAACCGTATTTTCTTTAGAATATTAATTACTGATGTTACGCACATTGTTCGACGATGTCACAGTTTGTGCAATAAAGCGGAAAGTTCCATACCATGATGATGTTTGGTGAAAGGGCTTACGCTGCGGATTACCCCTGCAATATATAATGAAATATAGAAAAATCTTTTATGGTTGCCCCTCTGGACTCATTTGAAATGCGAAGGCTGTTGTTTGCTATTCGCGATTTGAGATTGTCACTGGCCGTTAAATTGAAATGCGAAGGCCGTTGTTTGCTATTCGCGATTTAAAATTGGCATGGCCGTTAAATGAAAGGGGATTGCGCGGGGGATTGCCCCTATAATATCTCACTAAATATAGGGAAAATCCTTTATGGTTGCCCCTCTGGACTCATTTTAAAGCGTTGGGCGTAACATCAGTTAATTAGTACTCTGGGTTGTGACTATTTTCACCGCAAATGAATTATCCCCTAATAAAATTGTTCAAAGAGGTATCTATATATAACAAAAAAACGGCGCAGTTCAAACAAGACTGTTCAAGGGTAACAGTTCAACTGAGGCAAAGTTACGCACAGTTGTTCACGCGCAAAATTTTTTTATAAATCTACCCTCACATTTT
>QNER01000261.1 GCA_003646175.1 Candidatus Parabeggiatoa sp. nov. 1 | reverse complement strand
CTGCTTTTCAAGGGATAGTATCTGTTAAAAGTGGCAAAGTCGCTCCAGATGCTATCCCTACTTTTCAAGGGATAGTATCTGTTAAAAGTGGCAAAGTCGCTCCAGATGCTATCCCTGCTTTTCGCGGCTTCGATACGGATACTATCCCAAAAAGGGATAGCATCCGTTTTCCAGAAAGGGATAGCATCTTTTATTACGGATACTATCCCAAAAAGGGATAGCATCCGTTTCCCAGAAAGGGATAGCATCCTTCATGAATTGATTGAGTTTAAAACGATGAATATATCCCTTTATCATAAACACTCATATCTGAACAAAGGAAAACTCACAACAATCGTTGTGGCAATACTACTATTGTTTGTGACATACACAGCAACCGCTGCCTATCATTATGAACCAGACAAAACGCCTGAGAATGTTCAAAAAAAAGCCGTCATCATCAAACACGATGCCAGGTTGTTTAATGATGCCACTGGGTTTCGTGGTTCGAGTGCCCAATTCATGCATATTTATTTTCTGATGAAGCCGACAAGACATACCCGGTTTTCTTTTAGGAAGAAATATGATCAAGGTAACCGGGTGGCCGTTTCTGTGCGTCCCTATAAAACGGGTCGTCCTGATGGATGGTTGGATAAAAAATCGTTTGTTAAGTGGAATACCTTGCAAATGATCAAACTGGAACCACAATCTGGACGCAAACTTGCCAAGATATTTAAGAATAGATACTGTGCTAAATTGTTTGGGAAAAAAGGTAAAGTCAAGAGAGGCTGTAAAGTCCTAGGTACTGAGCCTAATCGCTTTACTTCTAAGACCAATTTTCAACTGTTGATACCTGTGTTTCAAAAACGCCGGAAAACTTATCAAGGCGGATTTATCCGTGTTTACGAAAAGGATAGTGCCGTTAAGGCAGCACATGCATCATTGAAAATGCCAACGCCCAGCCGCTTGCACAGACACCGCCTTGGCTATGACATAGTTTTTGTAGTTGATAAGCTAAAATCGCATTTTACGCCTGCAATGGAAGTATTAGAAACCATTATAAAGCTTATGCAACAATCAGTATCAAAGGGCAAAGATATGCCTCTGCGTATAGGGGTACTTTTTTATCGGCATCGTGGAGATCGTAATCGTAATAGTTCATGCGTTCGTGGTTATTTGACCAAGTGGGGACAACACCTAACTGCGGATGTTAATCGTGTTATCGATGCATTAGCCTCTGAAAAACCGGACACTTGTTATGATGAACATAAAAATGACGCAGTATTGGATGCTCTAAACCGTGTTGTGAGCGGTACACAATGGAAAGATAACCATTTTAAGTCGATTATATTAGTGGGAGATGCACCGCCTTATCCGGTTTATGACCGAAAAAATCCTATGAGGCTGAGTGTTTACCAGATCAATAAGCGGGCATTAAAGAAAAATATACGCATTATTACTTTCAAATTGGGTAATGATGACAAGGCGTTTAGGAAACTGGCATTAGACACAGCTGCAACAAATCGGGGGCAATACTATAATATCCCTATTTCAACGAATAATATCCAAATGTTCAAACCGAATTTGCTTAAAGCGATGACTAACGAATGGCAGATGTTGGAAATCGCACAAAGTCTGGTGGACAACAGCCGTCGTGAAAATACCCAAGCAAAATTTCGTCATTCGGCGGATATTGTTCGACTTGACAATCAGGCTTTGTTGAGCAAATATAAGATGACGCAATACCAAGCGTTGATTATTCAAGCCAGATTGCCAGATACCACTGAGGCAACAGCAGTCGCCCCAGAATTTGTCAAAGGCTGGATACCGCAAGAAATCCAAAACCAATCGGCCGTGGGTGAATTCATTTTTATGGATAAGTTTAACTTAAAAACACTCACCAATGCGTTAGGCCGGATTGCTAAGGCTGCTCTTATTGGTTCTGAAGATGGCAGCATGGCATTCATTCGTAGCATCCGGCATGTGCTTGCCGCCCAAACGAGAGTGCCGGCTAATCGGTTGTTTCGTTCCGGAGAATCTTTAGCAGGTACGTTGAAAAAAGCCAAGATTCTGCCTTTCAGAACCGATATATTGACCTTCACGGCACAAGAAGTGAACACTTGGAAACCGACCGACTATAGAAGAATTAATACGGTTCTCAACGAAAAAGTGAATATTCTGGTAGAATTCATGGGAAATCCCAAAAATAGTCATTATTTTGGTAATACGCGACATTTCTACGTGCCTAGAGCCTTTTTTCCTTAGGATATAATGTTACGCACAATGGTTCCACAAGCCAACCAGCCTCTGGCTAAAGCCCAAGGCTAAAAGCTCAAGTCGGCTAAAGCCGACTAACCCTCAGTGCCCTTTAGGGTACTTGAGCTTTTAGACAACGGCTTTAGCCGTTGGCTTTCGTTATCTGGAAACTGTAGCGATCCTGTACTAGGCTTGGAAATTCAGTGCGTAACATCAGTTAGGATGTTTGTTCATCCAAAAACTCAAACTTTGTGTCATTTGAACTGGCTTTAAACTATAATACCCAGCACAGGCTGGTATTGGCACTTTTGGTATTGGCTTCATCTCAGGCAATGACGTTGGTTGAGCTTTAAAAAGCCACAAAAGCTCAGTTCTTAACAGTGGCGAGTATATGTATCAGTTCGGCACGGAAAAAAGGCGAGTGGGGGTGTCTGTTGTGTTGAATTTGCTCAGTTTTTTCACCCAATCAAAATAATTTCAAACCTTCAAGGTTTTGGAAACCTTGAAGGTTTTAGAACCTTCAAGGTTTTGGAAACCTTGAAGGTTTTAGAAAAAAGTTTCATTGAGTATAGGTGAAAATTATTGGACCTAAATTATTGGACATTTTTTGGTGGATTTAACACCCCGCCTTTGGGGATACTATCTGTCACCGTTACACTTTACAACAAATACTATCCAAAAAAACCAAAAGGGATAGCATCTGTCACCGTTTACGTGGGCAGCCTTTGAACTCGATGATTGAACTCTAAACGGGAACCTTTTTCGGCTCCCTTTTTTCTGTTGCTTGATTTTTCGCTTTTAAAAATGGAATGTGGACTTGTTATGAATGAAGTATCTAATCGCTCAACGGGTTTTTACAAATTGCTGGTGCAAGATTTGCGGGTTCGCTGGGCTTATAGTCTCGTTGTAATCTTTGTCATTGCAGCGTTGTTTTCTACCCCGTTGATCTTAGGTTCTATTAAAAACCGCGTTTATGTAGCGGTTAAAGAACAAGTTGAAAAAGAAAATAATGCCCGAGAAATCACCATCCAACAAGCAGAAAATGTACCGTTGGACGGTAACTTTTTGAGCGATTTAAGCTCAAAATACCCCAATCAGTTGGTTGGAAATATGAAATCGGTTGTTATGGTTGAGGGTCCGGAGGACGTACAAATTCAGACCCTACAAACCTTAGTGCCAGATGATCCAAGAACACAGGCCCTACAAATTACACCGACAATTCCTGCTGATTTTGGATTATTTGATCTCGTCGTGTCAGATCATTTAGGTGAATCGCTCTATGGCGCAGAGAAATGGCACCAGTTATGGAATCAAGAAGCTTCCCGATTGACCGGAAAATCGCTGACATTAGCGATCAATGATATTCCGCTGAGAGGTCAGTTTAGGGTTGTTGCTCGCCAAACGATGCCAGGGCGTAAAATTTACGCCAGTGAACAACTTGGTATGTGCTTGAAAAAATATGCCATTGGTTTGGGATGTCAGGAAGTGGGATTACCGATGGTGCCAGAGCAAGTTCAATATAGTTTGCCAAAGTTTCAAACCAGGCACTGTCTTCTTGAATTTCCCAATGAACAGTGTGATTCTGCGGCACAGGCCAAAATTACTAAAAGACTGAGAGCGGAAAATTTCCAAGTTGAAAAAACTCAGAACATGGTAGCAGACATCAGCCGGTTTCAGGTGACGCTCACACAAATCAATGAATTAAATGGGCAGGTTGAGCCCACCAAAGGCGATTGTGAACAGCGACTCTACCACCATTTACAGGCGTGTCCGTATGCCATCATCACATCGAAAATCTCGTTAAAAAAAGTAGATTTAGAACAATCAGGCAATATCAACACAATCCAATTGTCTGGCATCAGCCCAGACTCGTATGACTTTTTGCCGGGAATTGATGAGATGACAAACAAATGGGGCGGTAGAAAACTGGACTTCTGGACAGATGGCATATCGGAAGACGGTATAGAGATGGTAGCCCCTTATAGTGTCAACACACAATTGGGGGCTGCGGAGTTACGGGTTACCGGGGATTCTGGCGAGTCAAGACTGCCGGCTTTTATCACCGCTTACTATCAGTGCCCAACAGGCATGAATTGCCCTTTTTATACCAAGCCAAATTTGGTGTTTCGGTTACAGAATATGATGGAGGGCACAGCCATTTTTAAGCATAACGAGGATGTGCCAGCGATATTCTACCCAACTGAACAACAGCAACGCATCGATTACGATGAAATTTTCTTTTATGCCAATCAAGTGGAAGAAGTAGAAGGTTTACACGAAGAATTAAAAAAGGCACTGCCCGGTTACAATGTGCAATATAACATTTACGCCATTGATAACTTAAAACGACAAGATCAAAGGCTAACGACATTATTTAAGTTAACCCTTTGGCTGTCAGTTGTCTTCATTCTCCTTGCGGTTGGCGCATTAGCGAAAATTAATATTGACAAGCGGCGGCGACAAATGGCGCAACTTTTTCTGTTAGGCTATTCCAAATTATTTGTTAGCCTATTGCTGGTTTGTGAATATGTGTTGTTAACCGTGTTAGCTTCTATTCTTGCCATTGGTGTCGGTTGGACGGTTTTGGAAGCAACTGTGTATTATTTGCAAATATCAACCGGACAAGACACCACCGAATTTGCAACTATTGTCAATGCGATGAGTTTAGACATAAGTGCTTTTTCGATGGTGTTCCTGACGGTGGTTTTAGTGACAACTGTCGTGGCAGCTGTTGCTGCGATCTTGGCCTCTAAAATTGATCCGGTTGAACTTTTGGATTAAGAAGCGTTTTTCAAGTGGGGCCCAAACTAAAGTTTGGACTCCGCTAAATATAATCTACAGGAGTATCCATGAACGATAGAACCTCGCCAAATACCATTTTAATTGTTGAGGACGAGAAACTCACCTTGGAAGTCTTGTCACAGTTTCTCAAAAAACAGGGTTTTAAGGTATTGCTTGCTCAAAACGGTAGCGAAGGCATTCAAGTAGCTAAACATGCCCACCCTGATTTGATACTACTGGATGTGATGATGCCAGTGGGAATGTCAGGTTTTGAAGTTTGCCAACGACTGAAAACCGAAAAAACCACGCACGACATTCCTATTATTTTTATGACCTCACTGACGGATACCGTTGATAAGGTTAAAGGTTTTGAATCAGGGGCAGCCGATTACATTACTAAGCCCTTTCAATATGAAGAATTATTAGCGCGCGTCAATGCTCATCTGTCGATTCGTAAACTACAACTGGAACTGAAAGCGCAAAACCAGTTATTAAAAGATGAAATGAGCCGCAGTCAAAAGCTAGAAGATGCCCGGCAAAAAACTCACCAGTTATTAGAGCAGACTCTCAAGTCACAAGTGCCTGGCACCGAAGAAGAAAAGCACAAGAAGACGGAACTTGAAAAACACAATACCGAGCGTGATGCCTTTGCCCAAACCCTCGCCCACGACTTAAAACCACCGTTGAATACCCTTGCCACTCTTAGCACTTGGCTTAAGAAGAATTGTTCATCAAATCGGCGACTGGATGCACAAACGAAACAAACAGTGAATAAAGTTGCAGAGGCCGGACAATTAGCGATCAATATCGTTGATGCCTCACTCTTGTCTTTCTCAATAGAAAGACAAGAACCAGTCGAATTAGAACTTGTAGAGATGTCTGACATTGTTGCCAAAGTGGTAGAGGAACGCCTTGCCCATAAGATTGAACAGTACCAAGCGAAAATTAAGTTAGCTGAGATTTGGCCGACAGTACCCGGCTATACACCTTGGCTTTACGAAATCTGGATGAATTATATCAGTAATGATTTAAAATACGGGGGGAAACCGCCCCATTTAGAACTAGGTGCCGTTCCCAATAATCGTGATATGATACGTTTTTGGGTACGCGACAATGGTCAAGGCCTCACAAAGGCCGAGAGTGCTAAGTTATTTACTCCCTCTAATGTGTGCCCAGTAGGTGCGAAAGGGGAAGGGCTTGGTTTGTCGATTGTGCAGCAATTGGTGGAAAAACAAGGTGGGCAAGTGGGGGTGGAAAGTACCAAAGGTAAAGGTAGCTTATTTTATTTTACCTTGCCTGCGTACAGGTAATGCCACAGAAAATATAAAGAAGCTTAGACTGACATCATGGTTCCTTTATCATTCGTCTAATAGAATTAAGTCCCGAAGCATAAATTTTCAGGTTAATAGAGGGGCAACCACAAGGGATTGCCCTTTATACTTCGGCAAAATACCCGAAAATTTATGATTCATTACTTATTAATAAATTTAAATGGCCAACTGTTAAGTACTGAACCATAAATTTTCAGGTATTATGAATTTTTTGCCCACCGAGCAAAGTCCGTATCGATCCCACCGAGAAGGTGGGCAACAAAAAGACGTTGCCCACCCTACAAAATGCCTGAAAATTTGTGCTTCGGTACTTAGAATTAATTCACCATTCACCGTTGACCATTCACAATTAGATATATCCGGTCCCAAACTCTGGATACGCCCCTTCAAGGTTTGGCAAATCTCAAAATTGCGCGTACCTATTCGCTATTCGCAATGACACTTCACCAAAATCTAAACATTCCCCGCTATTTTCTTAGTAATTACCCACTGTTGAGCAATCGACAAAGCATTATTGACTACCCAATACAGCACCAAACCTGCCGGGAAAAATGCAAAAAACACCGTAAACACAAGAGGCAAAACCATCATCACCTTTTGCTGCATGGGATCAATCGGTGCAGGGTTCAGATGATGTTGCACTAACATAGTGGCACCCATAATAAGTGGTAACACAAAATAGGGATCCGGGGATGATAAATCATTTATCCACAACATAAAACTGGCTTGACGTAATTCGACACTTTCCAGCAACACCCAATAAAGTGCAATAAATACCGGTATTTGAACCACAATGGGCAAACAACCACCCAATGGATTGATTTTTTCCTTCTTGTACAAATCCATCATGGCTTGGTTCAAGCGAGCCTTATCATCGCCATAACGCTCTTTGAGTGTCACCATACGCGGCTGCAAGCGGCGCATGTTCGCCATAGATTTATAACTGGTGGCCGATAAATGGAAAAAGGCCAGCTTGATGAGCATCGTTATAATAATAATTGCCAAACCCCAATTGCCAACCAACTTATGAATAAATTCCAACGTCCAAAACAAAGGTTGGGCAATAAACCACAACCAGCCATAATCCACGGTTAAGTCCAGTCCAGCCGCAAGAGCGGCCAGTTTATTTTGCAGTTTGGGACCCGCGTATAATGTTATTTTAAAAACATGTTGATTGCGAGCTGCAACCGTTTGCATCGGCCCATATAAGCCCAACACATAACGGCTTCCCTTCAGGGTGTTGGTATAGTAATGATAGATTTGCTCACGCTCAGGTATTAACGCAGCCACAAAATAATGTTGAAGCATAGCTGCCCAGCCGCCGGCCCAATCGGGACGGTTTTCTTGGTTAAAACTACCGTCCTGTATATCATCAAAAGAAACTTTTTCATAAAGCTGCTCAGGACTTCCAATTGCACCACCCATATAAGTGTATAGAAAACGGGAGCCTCCCAAATCGGCTTGGGTGCGTTGAAACTGTCCGTACAACCGCCCTTGCCAAGGCTGATCGGTGTCATTTTCAACAATATGTTTTATGTCAATGACATGGCTGCCACGTTGAAAGGTATAAACTTTGATCACCTTGAGGCCTTTACCATCTTGCCAATGCAGCTTTACTTCTAAACGTTCGGCACCACTACCCAAACGATAAGCCGGTTGCTCGCTTTGATACACCGCTTTTTGATGGGTGGGTACAAGCAGGTTTTGATGCTCAACTTTGTTCGGATTATACCCTTTGGGCATCAAACCTGATTGTGCTATGAATAAATTGGGAAACTCGTCATTCATTAAGCGCAAAGGATTATCTGGCGTGTCCACTTCAACGGGATAATCAAGTAAATCAACTCGCCGCACATCACCACCTTTAGTATCAATTTCAAGCCTCAGCACATCCGTTTCAACTTGAATACGCGACTCGCTAGACAACAGCCGTGTCGCTTGCATCGTCGGTACAGGTACTTCAGCCGAACTGATTTGCGAGTCATTGGCGATGGGTACTTCAGATTCTGACGAAGATGACGATGATTGTGATTGTTCCGGGGTGCCCAGCATTTCTGTTGTCGGTGTGCTTGCCACATTGGATGGCGGCTTAGGGCCATAATCATCTTGCCAAGCCTGATACAACATCAACAAAATAAAGATCAGGGCTGCAATCAGAATCAGTCTAAAATTATCCATGTTTATCTGTTTTCCTTCGCTCTGGAACGGGATCAAATCCACCGGGGTGCCACGGATGACAACGGAGTATTCGTTTAACACTTAACACGAGGCCACGCAAACCCCCGTGTGTTTTAAGGGCTACCAGTGCATACTCAGAACAACTGGGATAGAATCGACAATGTGATCCTAACCACGGACTGATGAACAACTGATAGCCTCGTATTAATAAAATCAGGACTTTTTGCATCGACGTGATAAGTATTGCCAATGTTTTGCTAATGAACGTAGCAAAGTACGATTATTCACTTGAGCAACCCCACTTTTTGCCAATACCACACAATCTAATCCGGCTAAACACAACGAATGATGGCGAAAACTTTCACGGGTTAAGCGTTTTAGACGATTTCTAGCTACCGCCAGCTTAACCCGTTTTTTCGTAATCGCCAACCCTAAGCGAGCATAATCCCGTGCGTTGGCTTTCGCCAACACCGTCAAGTACCGATCACTTGATTTACAAGGCTGATCAAAAACAGACTTGTACTCAGACGATTTTAGCAGACGTTGTTGTCGCGTGAACTGGTAGG
>QNER01000260.1 GCA_003646175.1 Candidatus Parabeggiatoa sp. nov. 1 | reverse complement strand
ATTTTCATTACAAACCACCATGTAAACTGGCAAAAACCCAAACGCCAACAAACTTCAAAAAGGAGCCACCGACATCCCCCACCCAAAGACACAAACCAAGAATGAAATTCATCAAATATAGAACTACGAAAAATAAATCAGTTAGGGTGAATTACATTGGGTTGGTTTTTGAGTGAGTCATCACAATCGGTTTTTGAATTTTGGAATAACACTTAAACTGCGAGGTATAAATATGGAACAAGCAGAAAGACTCAATAATGCGAATGGTACGACCCAAAAGTACATGCTAGCCTCTATGGGTGCGGGGTTAATACCCATTCCTATCGTAGATTTTGTTGCCTTGACTGGGATTCAACTGAAGTTGTTGCACAATCTTGGTCAGCAATATGATGTGCCGTTTTCCAAAGATATGGGTAAATCGATCATCAGTTCCCTGTTGGGTGGACTTATTCCAGTCAACGCCGGCAAATGGGCTGCGGGTAGTTTGGCAAAGCTGATACCTATTGGGGGAACCGCAGCCGGGATGGTTACTACGTCTGTTTTTGGCGGTGCTTCTACTTATGCCATCGGTAAAATGTTTATCCAACACTTTGAATCTGGGGGTACTTTTTTGACTTTTGATCCAAACAAAGTCAGAGAACACTTTGCCGCTGAATTTGAGAAAGGGAAAGAAGAAGTTAAGGCATCTCAAGAGCAGCAAGCAACGCCTTAGTTTAAAAACCAGCACTTATGTGAATTAAGAATTGATGTTACGCACAACGCTTCAAAATGAAATCGATGGGCAACCATAAAGAATTTTCTCTATATTTAGTGAGATATTATAGGGGCAATCCCTTTGCGGTTGCCCCTTTCATTTAACGGCCAGGAAAATTTTAAATCGCGAATAGCAAACAACGGCCTTCGCATTTCAATTTAACGGCCAGCAACAATCTCAAATCGCGAATAGCAAACAACGGCCTTCGCATTTCATTTAAAAACTCTTATGACGCACAACGCTTCAAAATGAAATCGATGGGCAACTATAAAGGATTGCTCTACATTTAATTACATATTGTAGGGGCAATCCCCCGCGCAAGCCCCCTTTGCGGTTGCCCTTTCACCAAACATCATCATGGTATGGAACTTTCCGCTTTATTGCACAAACTGTGACATCGTCGAAGCAATGTGCGTAACATCAGTTAAGAAATGAAAAAGATATTATCAATTCTTAATTCGCATGGCTGGTAAAAAACGTCATTATCGGCTTTTTCACCTACTCCTTTATTAGGGATTAGGTGAATTTGCCATACGGGGTTATCTTGGTTCAAAACGTCTTTTTTAAGAGTCATCAATGATGAAAGAAGCCAAAGTCAAAGTGAACTGTGGTATCTTTGCCAAAACTCATCTACGTGCTGGAGAGTTGACGGTATATGGTACTGAATCTTGCCCGTGGTGTAAAAAACAACGGGAATACCTAGACAGTAAGGCTATGTCCTATACATTTGTGGATTGTCAAACACAAGAATGCCCAGGTGTAGATGCTTACCCTACCCTTGACAACAACGGTGAAATCCTCGTCGGTTATCACCAATTATAGGAGAATGGGATAAAACTTGAACATCAAGTTAAAGAGAAGTGCTTATGTGAATTAAAAAATGAAAAATGAAAGATGAAAATCAATTCTTAATTCGCATTGCCTGAAAAAAATGTTATTGTTGGTTTTTTCACCTGAATTTTTATCCATTTTCAAGAGAATATTTACGTAACCGCTTCATTAAGAAGCCAATTCATCCATAACTTGTCAACAACCAAAGGAGCAATCCAATGAAACAACTGAAAATCAAGAAAGACATCAAGAAAGCAATGCCCAAAATCCTAATGGCTAAGAAGCCGTTTGCCGTTAAAACCAATGTTAAAGCGGGTGGATTTGGATTAGAGAATTTGTGGAATTGGGTTCCAGGCCTTGGTGATGGCGACGAAAAATAATTGGTAATTAATAAATAATTCCAATTGAGAATCGCTATTCGTAACGATTAGTACCGAATAAATCCCCCCTAACCTCCCTTTTTCAAAGGGGGGAACCAAGCAGCGCTGTCCTTTTTCAAAGGGAGGAACTGAGTTGGTTTTAAAAAGGGGGGAAGCGAAAGGCAGTTGGCAATGAAAAAAAAGTTTCTATGATTGCAGACAGCAATCCTGACATTCACTCCCTTGCTTGGCCGGTTTCACGGTTAGGCGAAGCCATTGAAATCCTGGCCCGCGAGGCGGGCTTTTCATCAAACTCGCCGGAAATCCCTCTCCCCCCCCAAAACCTTGGGCAAACTGATAATCAGGCAATCGGACAGTGGCTTGATATAGCCGCAGCCCAATTGGGTCTGGAAGTCGAAACCGTCGAATCATCCTATACCGAAGTTGAACAGATGGTGCGGAGTGCAGGGCCGGCCCTGTTGCGTTTGCCCGGTGACGGTGAACCTGCCTTTCTGGTTCTGCTCAAAGGGGGTTGGTGGCGAAT
The DNA here is from genome assembly GCA_003646175.1 of Candidatus Parabeggiatoa sp. nov. 1. Taxonomy (GTDB): domain Bacteria; phylum Pseudomonadota; class Gammaproteobacteria; order Beggiatoales; family Beggiatoaceae; genus Parabeggiatoa. The sequence goes on along the minus strand of QNER01000260.1, from coordinate 6,627 downwards.
GTCCATAATTGCCCCAGATTTGTCGATTTGCCGGTTCCCACCAAAACGCATTCGAGATGCGTTAACTTATGAAATAGAAGCCCCTTTGGTAACACCCATTAACCAATTACTGACTGAAGCGGGTGTGCCAAAGCAGCGTCGTGCCAAAGCGCAAGCGGCAATTTTACGTGAACAACTGAGCAGTGTTCAAATCAAAGGTTGTTGGCTATTACGCCTGTCGCCTGCGGTCAACTTTTGGCAACAGATGCGCCATGCCCGGTTACCCCACTATACGTTGAAGATTATCGGATTGCATTTTCTCTTGCAGGGAATAAATGCTGTCGGTTGGTGGATGATGCTTCAAGGCGCACTCCAAGGCCATTTTGAACGGGCTTGGTTGTTGGCTTGGGGCCTTATTTTGTTTACGACAATTCCCATGCAAATTATGATGACATGGTGGCAGAGCTTGTTGACCATTGGCATGGGCAGCCTTTTCAAGCAGCGGCTCTTGTATGGCACTTTGCAACTCCATCCTGAGGAAATTCGTCATCAAGGCATTGGGCAATTTTTAGGGCGCGTGATGGAATCGGAAGCGGTAGAAGGACTGTTGCTGGGGGGTGGCTTTGCCGCGGTGATCGCGCTGATTGAAATTATTACAGCTGCCGTTGTTTTAACGGTGGGCACTGGCGGTGGGTTACATGCCATTTTGCTGTTGCTATGGATGATATTGACCTTTTTAATTGGTTGGCGTTATTTCAAATATAGTAACAGTTGGAGTACACATTACCGACACATGACCAACGATTTAGTTGAACGCATGGTTGGACACCGCACACGTCTTGCTCAAGAAGATCATCAACATTGGCACGATGAGGAAGATCAGGCTATCGCCCGTTATCTTAAAATATCTGAAGGGCTGGATAAAATTGGGATACAAATAGGCGCTTTTATCAACCGAGGCTGGTTAATTGTCGGGCTATCGGGGATTGCCTATACGTTTATCGTTAACCCAAGTTCACCAGAACAATTAGCCGTGAGCTTAGGCGGGATAATGTTAGCTTCTAAGGCCTTGAATAGTTTAGTGGGCGGCATGCAAACAGTGATTGGCTTGATGAACGCGTGGGGAGAAGTTGCACCGCTTTTTCATGCGGCCACTCGTGGCAGAAGTGGTGATACCCCCGTTTCTGTTATGCTACCTGACACCCCCCCTGCGCCTCTATCAATGGCAGATGACACACCTTCCAAAGAGAAAATCCATGAGCAGCCGATTTTGGTAGCGCGTGATTTATTTTTTCGTTATCGTGATTACGGCCAACCTATTTTACGCGGATGCAGTTTGCGGATTAACAAAGGTGATCGTTTACTGTTAGAAGGGCCGTCGGGCGGTGGTAAATCGACTTTAGCAGCCATTGTTGTTGGTTTACGTTCCCCAGAATCGGGATTATTATTATTACATGGCCTCGATCAACATACGTTAGGCACAGAGGAATGGCGGCGACGGGTCGTATCGGCCCCGCAATTTCATGAAAATCATGTACTTACAGAAACTTTTTCCTTTAACCTGTTGATGGGGCGACAGTGGCCGCCAAGTCCTGAAGACCTTGAAGAAGCCGAGATAATTTGTCGGGAATTGGGATTAGGCGATTTGATTGACCGTATGCCGGCCGGATTTCAGCAAATGGTTGGCGAAAGTGGTTGGCAATTGTCTCATGGCGAGCGTAGCCGCCTATTTATGGCTCGCGCCCTTTTGCAAAAAGCTGATCTCATTGTGCTTGACGAAAGCTTTGCGGCTCTTGATCCTGAGAATCTTCAGCGGGCTTTGCATTGTGTCCTCAATCGGGCACCGGCACTGTTAGTCATCGCCCACCCTTAAATCAGTTATCAATGAACAGTTATAGCAATGACTCATTAAGAATGGTAAATGATGAATGATTATTTAATATAATTAATTATCAATGATTTAAATTATATAAATGTACTTGATGCAATCGGGAAACGCTATATCAGTTATCATTGGGTACTGTAAATCCTGACAGATACTATCCCTTCAAGGGATGATAACAAGTACAACGGATTGACGGATTTGACGGATTTATTGATAACTGATAAACAAGTACAACGCATTGAAGGAGTTAACGGATTTTTTTTCTTATTTATTTTTATCCATCACAATCCGTCACATCCTTCAATGCGTTGTACTATATAACTGAAAACTGATAACTGAAAATGATTTATAGCGCACTTGATTCCATCCTCTTTTGGTTGTGGTTTTTATTAATCATTGGTAGTACCTACTATCTTATGCGTACTACACAACAGGATAATATTTCTGTTGCGTTTAAAGGACTGTTTTCGTATCGGCTGTTATTGCCAGTACTGGTGATTGTGGCTATCAGTTCAATCAGGGCGAGTTTAATCTTTATTCCGCCATCTCAAGTTGGCGTAGTTATTTCTTTTATATCGGAGAACGGTGTTCGGGACAAGCCAATTAAGGCGGGAAGACGCTGGCTGGTTCCTTGGCTTGAGGAAGTTGTCTTTTATCCTATTGGGCTGCAAACTTATACGATGTCAGGAAAATCGTTGGAAGGCCAAAAAATAGGTGATGACTCAATCACAGCGCGAACTAAAGACGGAAAAGAAGTTCATGTCGATTGTTCTATCATTTTTAAGATTGATTCTGATAAAGTGATTGAATTACATAAAATGTGGCAGGATCGCTATGTTGATGAATTTGTCCGCCCAGTCCTACGCTCAGTTATTCGCACTGAAATATCGCAATATACTGTTACCGACGTGAATGGTGACAAGCGGCGAAAAATGGAAACGGCTTTCAAGACAAATTTGGAACGAATAATAACCAAAAATGGTTTGGTATTTGACGCGTTTTTTCTGCGAAATCTGGCATTTTCTGATAAATATGTTGATTCCATAGAAATGAAGCAATTGGCTGAAGCGGAGGCTGAAGCGGAGGCTAAAGCAATTGTCATCAAGGCAAAAGCAGAGGCGCAAGCACAAGCCATACTTAAAGGGGAAATACCCCCTCAATCGTCCCTAATCTCTTCCGAATGTCGTTGTAAATCCAACGAATAGTTATCAGTGAGCAGTTATCATTATGCACGGTCTACTAATAACGGTCTATTGATAACGGTTCACTGACAACGGGCAAGGGGAGTCGCTGCAAAGAAATAAGTTAAGTGACGCAAAACCGTTTATAATTCCGACAGATACTATCCCTTCAAGGGATAGCATCTGTTAACAGAGTCAAAACAACATAAAATTATTTGTAACTACTCAGCCCCTTTGGTGCTTATTATTCCTGGGGCAACGCCCCAGGTGTGGTGTTTATGATTGTTCCCAGGGCGTTGCCCTGGGCTTTAATAAAGCGCCCTTTCAGGGCTGAGTAGTTACAATTATTTTTTACGTCCTCCCTAACTGCTCGCTGCTCATTGATAACTAAGTACAACGCATTGAAGGATTTAACGGATTTTTTGAATCCTTATAAATAACTGATAACTTAAAAAAAATGGTTCACAGCTTACTTGACTTGATAATCCCTTGGATTTGGTTCTGTTTTGGCATTGCTAGCGTTTATTATTTTGCGCGGACTTTGTGGCTGCATGGTATATGGGTCGCACTTAAACGATTGTTTTCGATTCAACTGCTATTGCCGGCGGTGCTACTTGTGGTTTTAAGTTTCATCAAAGCCAGTTTCGTCTTTATTTACCCGCAGCAAATCGGTGTAGTCGTTTCACTTATCTCGGAGAATGGTATTCGGAAAGAACCCTTTAAAGCCGGCTTACACTGGATTGTTCCGTTGCTTGAAGAGGTTGTCATTTATCCTATTTATTGGCAAACCTACACCATGTCAGGTAAACCAACGGAAGGTCAAAAACTAGGAGACGATTCCATTGTCGCAAGAACCGCAGACGGACAAGAAGTTATCATAGATTGTTCGCTCATCTTTATTGTTGATCCTGAAAACATTATTAGGCTGCATATTGATTGGCAGGAACGCTATATTGAAGACTTTATTCGCCCAGCACTCAGAGCGGTTACCAGAACTCACATTTCCCAATATACCGTTGACGAGGTGAATAGCAACAAACGGCAAGAAATAACGAATAGTCTTGAGCAAACCTTGATAAACGTGACAAAAAACAGCGGTGTCATATTTAAAACGTATTTTCTACGCAATATTACATTTTCGGCCGGCTATGCCGAATCTGTCGAACAAAAACAAATGGCTGAACAAGGCGCAATACAGAAAGAGTATGAGGCTAAGCAAATAGAAAATTTAGCCAAAGGTGAAGCGGCGCGAATCAAAATTAGGGCCGAAGGTGAGGCACAAGCCATTCTCATCAAAGCTAAAGCGGAAGCTAAAGCCCGTCTTGTTAAGGCTGAAGCGGAAGCGAAAGCGTTGCAATTAATTGCAGATGTGGTGGAGAAAAAGCGCGATTTGTTAACTTATAATTATATTGATAAATTGTCACCAAACCTCCGGGTGATGATATTACCTCATAATACACCCCTTATCTTACCATTGCCGTCCTTAGATGCTGACAAAACCTCTTCATCAAATGCTATTGAGACACCTTTGCAGCCAAACACCTCTACACAGGCACTACCCATGGCGGTTCCAGTCTATCCGCCAACACCAAAACCGTCTAATGAGAGAAAAATTCCATAACCAACACCAATGAAGCCTTAGGCGATTTTTTTAAAAGAACTGAACTTTTGGCCAGATTTATCTATCTTGGGTGCCCAAAATCGTTTTCAGATAAATAATTAAACTTTAAAACTTAGCACCGAAGGTGCGAAATTAATATAGCCAAGGGCAACGCCCCTGGCTTTCTTATTTACGGACAAGTCTATTAAAAGTATCACCATGTTCAAAAAATCAGTTTTTTCCGGAAAGAAGTTGTACTAACATAACCATGATTTATCACTTTGTAGCCGAACAAACAGAAGCCGGATTAGATTTTGAGATAAATTTTAACAAAGATAAAAGAGTTTATTGCTTTATTGGTGACAACGCAGTTGGTAAAACGAACTTGCTCGAAAATATGGCAAGAACCCTGCTTTATTGTCATACGCTCTTTAATGAACCAAATACTCATAAGTACTCTGGTATTTTTTTGAGAAAGAGATTTATGAAGTCATAAAGGATTTATCTTTGCGGTTAGCCACCGGAGATATTTGTCTCAATCAAACCAAAATAAAAGACAAAGACAACCTGGATTTTACGATGTTTAAGGCTCTCTCCAATAGAACGCTTAATGTGACTATTGACAAACCCATCGTCTTTATTGGTGCCAAAAATAGGGGCTATACCCAAAATATTGATAAAAATCACATCAAAATTTTGGGTAATCAATTTGAGAGGTTTTTGGACGCTTTTCTTAGAAGCTTTGACTATATGAATGGAAAAGCGCTTGAAGGGATAGAAGTCGCAGATTGGTTTAATTCAAGGCTGATTATTAATCCAAACTTTGTGCCTCAAAATAAAAAGCGCGTTTTTGAGGTTGAAACAGTTTTTAAGTTAATGCAAAAACTCGAACCGAGTTTAGATTTAATGACAGAAAAGGATGGAGTCGTCACCGACTTCAATGTTCAATTTGATGACGGCAAATTGTATATAGACTCTGTGCCGATAGATAAACTCTCAACGGGCTTTGTCTCCATTATCAAACTTTTTCAGGAGATGATTGCAGCTTGTGGTGGCTGGACTGGTTTTGCTGATGACAAAGCGTTAAGCCATGTCGAGGGCGTGGTGTTTATTGATGAGATTGAATCGCACATTCACCCCAAATGGCAGTATCGCATTATTTCACTGCTTAAAGCGTTTTTTCCAAAGACGACTTTTTATATCGCAACCCATTCGCCGCTGATAGTCTCTACAACTGATGAGGGCGAAGCTTATGAATTGGTGAAAAAGGCAAATCAAGTAACGGCCCATCAATTGGGCAATCCGAGAGAATGGTATTTAGCCGATGTTTTTGCGGGTGCTTTTCATGTTGATTTTATCCAGTCAACCGTTACTTCAGTAAGTTCTGGGAGTCAGTTGATTCATAAGCTCAAAGACTTTAGCACCAAGGTGAAAGATTATGCCAACACCAAAGATGACAATTTAAAACAAGAGGCTGACATTTTATACCAACAGATACTGCCCAGTTTAGCTAAAGATGCTCCACGTCGCCGCGCTTTGGATTCTTTAAGGTAAGTCGGTTTTTTTTCATTCAACCAAACAGCAGAATTAAAAAAAGCCCTTTGGCTGGTGTGTGCCTTGGGGCTTTTTTATTCGATTTTATTTATGATGTAGCGAAGAACTAGCCATTCATGGCTGGTTAAATTGATTCTAACTCTTGTCTCATTTTAGCAATTTCTTCCTTATTTTTAAGGATTGTTCCGTATTCAGTTCTTAATGGACGTGATTTATCCCCCTTGAAAGAAAGCCAGTTAAAGCTTGTCACCACCATAAATTTTTCGTCACAAATGATAACTTTGGCATGATTACCTTTAGTTTCTTTAATTAAAAGGTGTTCTTTATATCGTTTTTTCAAATCGCGAAAATACTTTTCAGTTTTTGAATCTATGTCACTTTTCCCGGTTTGACTACCCCCAAACCCATAAATAATGGTGACATGAACT
>QNER01000259.1 GCA_003646175.1 Candidatus Parabeggiatoa sp. nov. 1 | reverse complement strand
TCTAATTGAATTGAGTACATTGAATTGAGTACAACGAATTACGTGGATAAACGAATAAGGCATAAACGATCCTTGATTATTTGTTATACGTGGAGGGCTTTGTTCAAAGCTTTGAAAAGATAAGTTCACTTTTTGATGGAATTGAAAAACACGCAGAGTGGTAGGCCAAGTTTTAATTCGTTTATCCACGTAATTCGTTGTACTCAATATTCAGAGATTATCAATCAATGATAAACACGCAGGGTTTGCGGAATTTTAATTCGTTTAACCACGTAATTCGTTGTACTCAAGATTATCCGTTCATTTCGCGTAAAGATGTTGCAACAGATACTATCCCTAAGAAGGGATAGCATCTGTCTTATTCTTCTATCTGTCTTATTCTTCTACCTGAAATCCCACCTGCCCGGTTGCCCAATCATCATTCCGTTTCATAGGGCTACCACGTTCTCCATGCACAGCATATCCAAACAATAACCTTTCTAACTGATTCAGTTGTCCACCGCGTTGTTGAAACGCCTCCTGCTCCAGTAACTTAACATCAATCGGGTAACGGCTAGTAATAAATTTGATGGTTTCTTCACCCACCAATTCCGTAACCAACCCAATCTGCTCCTCAAACAGTTCCCGTGTTTTTCTCGCTGGCACAAGGGGATCTTCCATTCTATCCTCTGCAAGCGGAAAAATAGAGTAAATCGCACCATCAGGACCGATATTGAGAATGTAACAATAATAATTTACCCATTTGTCTTCGTTACGCAACGTAAAGGTCAGAATCTGCTTTGAGGTTAAAGTCAGTTGTTGAATTTCTGGCAAACTGTAATTGTTGGCCTTGCGATAAAATTTACCGTCTAAAAATAGACAATTTGGCCCTTCTTGACAAAAAGCGACTGGACTCAGGATATGCGCTTGTAGCGTCACAGGTATTTTGCGACCGCGACGACTTTGGAGGCCCTTAATTTCACGGATACGGGCTAATTTGTTTAAATTGTCCTGTAGCAACTGAACGCCTCTGGCCGGGTTATCAAAATGAATTCGCAGGTTTTCAGCCAATAACCGTTGCTCTGGTGTCAGTACCCATAATTCCGGCGGTTGATTAGGAAAGGATTTTGGCAACGGATCATTGGCCTTTGCCCGGATGAACTGACCATGCTTAGGGCGTAGCAGGTGCAAACGTAAATCCGTGTTAGACGGATCATCGGTGAGCGTGTAAGCCGGGAATGGTTGCGTTTCATCGGAACGGGTTTGAAAGGCAGTTTGTATCGCTTGCAACAAAAGCTGGTCTTCTCCATTCGGAAAGTCTGCCTCTAACGTCACTTTGATGGGGGTAAAATGGTAGGCATGACTTTCCTCTACCACCAAATCACCAACTTTGAAGCTGCCTTTTGGTTCAGGCTCACCATAACTGATGAAAGTGGTAGCATTGGTAATAGTCAGACTAGGTAAGGTTTCGGGATCTGGATGTTGGGGGTTATACAAACGATAAACCGAACCTTCGGTAACGCCAGCCAGAGAACCTGCTTTAAGTTCTACCTGATGATCGTCAGTAATTCGCATCACGGCAATTGTTGGTGGTTGTGCTATAAAACCACCCCCCAACACTTGGGTTTGACGGTCACCCTCCATTTGTGGTTGCTGCCCCAAACCACGTTCATCAGTGATTTGGGCATAAGTTCGCTTAAAAACATGATCCCAAGTGTCACCGGTTTGTGTTTGTTGTAAATTACGCGCCCAATGCCAACTGAACACGCCGTAGTATTTGCCATCGTCTCTGCGTTTGTCAATAGCCGACTCATCATCTCGCGCTGCGCCTACACGAATACCACGATGATTCGCAAGTTGGGTGTACGGAAGTTGACCCAAAATATGGGGCCGATCATCGTCATCTATCGCCCGCGTGAGATTAAATCCCTTGCTGACCGTGGCCGAGTGACAAGAATCAGAGACAAACACCACTTGATCGGTTTTGGCATACAACGCTGCCAACCAAGCATTGATTTCATCATCCAACACATCATAGTTGTCTTTATGTGCTTCCTTGCTAGCGCGAGCGCCGTAAGAAACCCACGTTTGGTCCTTGCCACTGGTTTCATCGCCGTTTAAATCGGCCGTTTGCGAACCATGGCCGGAATAATGGATATAAACAAAATCACCAGGCTGAACCATTTGAACCAAGATCATAAACGCACTTTCAATGTTGGTATGAGTGGCTTGGTCATCTTGGAGAATCGTAAAATTCCCATCTTGAAAGCCAAACCGTTCACGCAACATGCCTTTTATCAATTGGATGTCATTGGCAGGGCCTTTGAGAGAATGGAAGCCAGTTTTACCAGAGTCATAGTCTTGGATAGCAATAAGCAAAGCGTGTTTGCCGGCCGCGGCGGGGGGCTTGGGGGTAAAATCAGTCGTCGTTTTGATGACGGTTCTGTTGGAAGTTTCCTCTTTTCCAAATGCAAATGGGATGACTACCGTTGCCAAAACAATGCCCAGAAAGACAATGGCGAGTGGTAAATATCTGATTTTTAATTTATTCATCAGCGTGTTCTCCTTGAAAAAAAGATAAAGTATATACTATACTCCTTCAGAAAAGTTTTGTCCCCGGTAAAAACCTTCAAGGTTTGGCAAACCTTGAAGGTTTGGCGCGAAACTTATTGCATAATGGCTGTCCACCACTGCATCACTGACTGGCGATGTGTCGCAAATAGGTTGTTATCCACCAATGCCGGTTGATTTTGTAAAGTTAAACGGTGAGTTTCGGCACGGTAAACCCGAAATGCGTCGCTCAATTGCGTGCAAGCGGTTTCTTCTAGTAGCCCTTCTTTGGCAAATAACGCTAATAGCGGCAACATGCCGGTGGTATTCAGTAAGTGAGGATAATCCGCAGCCCAGCGCAGGACACCGTATTGAATGATAAATTCAATGTCCGCGATGCCACCGCGTCCTTGTTTTAAATCAAAGATTCCCCGCGCGCTTTTGTCTAAATTGTCACGCATTTTGTCTCGCATTTCGCAGACTTCTGGTTTTAATTTGTCTAAATCGCGGTGACGGCTGAGAATGTCACGACGGATTTGCTCAAACCGTGCGATGCTATCAGGATTGCCAGCAATGGCTCGCGCACGCACTAACGCTTGATGTTCCCATGTCCAAGCATTTTGTGCTTGATAACTGGTAAAGGCCTCAAATGACGAAACTAACATGCCTGACGCACCGCCCGGACGTAATCGAGAATCGACTTCATATAAAACCCCTGCTGGGGTATTGGCGGTCAGAATATGAATAATGCGTTGCGCTAAGCGCGCAAAAAATACCTGATTATCCAATGGCTTATCACCATTGGTCACTTGTTGGCTACCACGCGAGTCATGCAAAAAGACAATATCTAAATCAGAACCATAACTGAGTTCTATGCCACCGGCTTTGCCGTAAGCAACAACACAAAGTTGAGCGCGGCGATTTTCACCTTCATGGTAGTAGCGTGCTTCTCCATGTTTTTCAATGAGATAGTGACGCGCCATCGTTAAGGCTTGTCGGACTAATGTATCTGCTATGGCTGCCAAATAATCGCTGGCAATCGGCGAGGTGAGATTGCCAGAAATTTCGGCGGACGCAACCTGCAAGAAATAAGCCCGTTTGAATTGGCGCAGACTGTCCATCTGCATATCTAAATCATCAGTGGGTAGGTGGGCCTGTTGTGCTTGGAGGGCATTTTCTAATTCATGCGGTTTAAGGGGATCATAGAGGCGGCGCGGATCAAGGAGTTCATCCAATAACAGTGGATAGCGCGTAATTTGTTCTGCAATCCAAGCACTTTCTGCACATAAACGCACCAGTTGCTCCAAAACCTGTGGACGCTCTATCAATAAAGCCAGATAAACACCGCGTTGGGCGACCGATTCAATAAATTTCAAGGTACGGTGGATGGCATCATCTCGGTGTTGCTGTTTGATAGCGGCTGTGATTATCAAAGGAATCAAAGTGTCCAATCTTTCCCGCCCACGCTGGCTGAGTTTATTAACCGGGCGTGACTCAAGCAGTTGGCGCAGATGGGCTAAGACTTCAGACGCATTCTGAAAATCGGTTTTTAATAACAATTCCGCTTGTTCATCATCATGTAAACCACCCATCCATAGTGTTTGCCAACGGTTCGATGGTTGTGAAGATTCCACCGGTTCTGGGGCAAATACTTGTTCAAATTCAGTGTGAACTTGTTGTTGATGGTGGAGCAATACGGCAACAAAGTGATTCCAATCAGAGAAACCCATGCTATAAGCTAAACGGGTTTGATTGAGTTCATCATCCGGTAAGGTTTGCGTTTGTCGATCTTCAATGGCTTGTAAATGGTTTTCGGTGAGGCGCAAAAAGTGGTAAGCTTCACGTAAACAGGTCACAACATCGGTGGTGAGAATTTGGTAGTTTTCCAATTGTTCTAACGTCGTCAGTAAATGCCGCTGTTGTAAAACCGGTTGCCGTCCCCCGCGTATCAATTGAAACACTTGACAAGTAAATTCAATTTCACGAATACCGCCCGGCCCTAATTTAATATTGTTATTCAGGCCTTTACGGCTGGTTTCTTGATCAATCATGCCCTTCATATTGCGTAATGCTTCAAAGGCATTAAAATCGAAATAACGGCGATAAACAAACGGGCGCAAGGTTTTAAGTAGCGACTCTCCGGCCGGTTTATCCCCTGCGATTGCCCGGACTTTAACCAGCGCGTAACGTTCCCAATCCCGGGCATGGCTCTCGTAATAGCCTTCCATCGCGGCAAAGCTCGCCACCAACGGCCCCGATTCACCAAAAGGCCTTAAACGCATATCCACTCGAAAGACAAAGCCGTCACTGGTGATATGATTCAAAACATGTATCAGTTTTTGTCCTAAACGCTGAAAAAATTCTTGATGACTGCGAGAACGTTTGACGCCTGTTGTTTCACCCGATTCCGGATAAGCAAAAATCAAGTCAATATCAGAAGAAAAATTTAATTCTTGCCCCCCCAGTTTACCCAGTGCTAGCACCACCAATTGTTGGGGGACACCCTCAGCATTAACGGGTGTGCCTAACTGGCGAGTGAGGGGCTGATAAAGCCATGTCAATGCGCCCTCTACCATCGCATCTGATAAATCTGATAAGGCTTGTAAGCTTTCTTCCAAAGAAGCCCAGCCTGCCAAATCGCGCCAAGCAATGCGTACCATTTCCCTACGGCGGTATAAGCGCAATGCACGCATTAAATCGGCTTCCTCTTTAGCATCTTGCAATAAGTGCGCTAAAGACTGCGAATACTGGTTGGGCGCATTCAACAAATCACCACTGTCAACCAAATCAAAGAGCAGGCTAGGAAATTGGGCACAGTTTTTAGCCACAAACAGGCTGCACGCCCATATTTTTGGTAGACTATCAAAAATCTGCGGATGTTGTGCTAAATGGGCAAGTTCTTCGGCTTTGGCGTTGTGTTGATAATTTTGCCACAAGCGTTCGACTTCGGGCTGTAGCAAAGGGGGTAGGGTAGAGAAAGTGTCTGAGATATTCATAATAATTGGCTAGGGAAAAGGGGAAAGGTAAAAGGGGCTAGTGCAGGAGAGCGGAAATCTTAATACCATCTCCAGCCAACAGCTTTTCGCGCCAAAGTTTTTGCGCGCAAAAATTTTGGCGCGAAAGCAGTTGTCTGAAAGCTCAAGTACCCTAAAGGGCACTACCAGACAGATGATCAGTAGGCTTTAGCCTACTTTAGCTTTTAGACAACGGCTTTAGCCGTTGGCGTTGGGGTGGTATCGAAACTTCCGCTTTCTTGCACTAGTACTCTGTCAATGTTCTATTGACGGGTAAAAGGAGTCTGCCAGTCTTGGAACGGCCCAAACTTAAGTTTGAAATAGGGAAAAACCTTCAAGGTTTAGAAAACCTTGAAGGTTTCTAACGGCTCGTCTTTATGACGATTTTTCCTCAGAAGCTTCTTCAGAATCCTTGATTTCGATGGGCTAGTATTTCGGAATATCGAATTGAAGCACATCCGTGCAAAACTTTTTCCAGTCGTCGTCCACTTTATCAAAGACAATGTGTTCGTTTTTGAAAATATCATCCGTGACAACATAGTTCTCTTGTAAATAGAGAACATCGTTGTTGTTGATTTCCGTCCGTTGCACTTCCATTTCTTCACTGCCTTCGGTTTTCTTCGCTTTCCGCAAATTTTGCAGATTTTATTCCCAGCCGGTAAACTCACGAAACCTTTCGGTTAAATAGGCTTTGCAGTATCTTCCCGTTTCGGGCATGGTTTTCTCCTTTTTCAGTTGTGTGACATTAGTTGATTATTATAACTTACCATTCGCTTAATAATCAGCTAAAAAATTTCATTTCATTATTTTTGTGCAAAAAAAACGTTTAATCAAAAATCAAGAATGAATAAAAACCTCTTTGTAATGAAGAACTTTGCTTAGAAATATTTTAGTTGGAAATGATCTATACACACAAAGCACAGAGTTACACAGAGTTGCGCAGGGTTGAATATAGATGTTCAGATAAATAATTTCACAAGTCATTGACGGATACTATCCCGAAAAGGGATAGCATCCGTGAAGTTATTTTCCGGATGCTATCCCTTCTTAGGGATAGTATCCGTTAACTTCGATAGCTAAAAATTTTAGTTGGAAACGATCTATACACAGAGAGCACAGAGTTACACAGAGTTGCACAGAGTTAAATTGAATTTATCATTTCTCATAAAAATTTAAAGCATTATTGTTAGTGTCACTCTATGCCTTCTGTGTGTATAATGCCAAAAATGCGTGAAAGGAGCAACTTATGTCTGTACGCCGTTTACCCGTCTATTTATTATTAGATTGTTCTTCATCTATGACAGGGCAACCTATCGAGCAAGTCAGGCAAGGGCTTAGAGCTTTATTAGATGATTTAAGCACTGAGCCGATGGCTATCGAAACCGTTTATTTGTCAGTGATTACATTCCATAGCACGGCTCAACAATTAATACCATTAACGGAATTAATGCAATTTAAGGAGCCACACATTCAAGCGCATGGGGCGACGGCATTGGGGGCTGCGTTGCGTTTATTACAGGATTGTTTAGAAACAGAAGTCCGTAAAAATACTGAGACGCAAAAAGGTGATTGGAAACCGCTGGTATTTTTGATGACGGATGGGATGCCAACGGATGCTTGGGAAACGGTGGCTGATGACATCAAAACACAACAGATTGCTCACTTAATTGCTTTTGCGGCAGGTACTGGTGCGGATGTTGATAATTTAAAACGTATTACGGATATTGTTTTAAAATCTGATGAGCTGTCCCCCGGTGCGTTGAAGGCTTTTTTCCAATGGATGAGCCAATCTATTTTGCGTACTGGCAAAAGTGTGCAAGTGATGGCACAAGAAATGCAGGTTGATTTGCCCCCGCCCCCTGCACAAATTCAGATTGTGCCTTAATTGTTTTAACATTCGAGGTTCAAGTTTTTGCGCGCAAAAACTTGAACCTCGAATAGAGTTCACAGAGAACCACAGAGTTACACAGAGGAAATCTTTGTGAAACTCTGGGGAACGAAGTGTCTCTGTGTACTTTACAATATCATCTTATCATAAACATAAGAAGAACTTTGCACAAAAAAACGGCGTTATTTCTCAGGAGTACAAGGCGAACCTTGTAAGTACCGAAGCACAAATTTTCAGCTTTTCTTGTCCACCGAGAAGGTGGGCAACAAAAATACGTTGCCCACCCTACAAAAAATTCATTCATAATACCTGAAAATTTATGGTTCAGCTGGTTGGAAATTGGTTTGAGAGTTTTAGAATCTTATAACCCTAATTTGCGCGTTTTACTTTACAATCCGCGTTTATTAGGTCAATACGAGCAAATCAATACCCTTGAGGCCTTATTGAATACCAGAGGGGGATTTAAGCCCTACGCAAAACGTGTTGGTTTTGTGTTGAATTCAAGGTCCTTTAGAACCAAGGAATATACCCATGGAAAATCACCTGGGTTTTACCGGATTCTTGCTATTGGAGATTCTTTTACCGCAGCCAGTGGCGGTGTGCCTTATTCTCAACATTGGCCGGTGTTATCAGAAAAGCATCTCAAATCGACAGTGTCAAATCAATTTGATGTGATAAAGCTGGGGGTAGGCGGTGTAGGGCCTCGTTTTGAGCTACGTTTGTGGCAACTGGAAGGCTCGAAACTTGAGGCCGAACTCGTGGTACTGGCTTTTTGTATTGGTAATGATTTTACAGATGAACAAGCAAGTGCTGTGCCCCGCTCATTAGGCCATTTTTTGACGGAAAGCAGTTATGTGTTCAGATTAGTGCATAATTTGTATCGCTTAAAGGGTGTTGCACGTCCGACTGAAATTATAGCCAGCAATCAAACGGATTCAAAACAACAAGGTGGCTATGAAACGACAGATTACAGGTATGATCCCAACAAGCCAACTTTTGCGCGTCAGGCTTTCTTAGATATTGTCAGTAGTCGAATGTCAATAACACATAACGCAAACCGCGCTTTGTTTGCTACACTATTTGCTAATTTAAAACCGGTGCTGTTATTTTTTCGAGACAGTGTGGTTAATTCAAATGCTAAATTTGTTGTTATGATGATTCCTGATGAGTATCAAGTGTATCCATCGCTGCTTAAAGAAGCCGCTCATAATAAAGGACATCAACCCAACGATTATCAGATTGATTTACCTCAAACTCAGTTAAGCCAATTTTTTCAGGAAAACGAGATAGCGTATATTGATTTGTTACCGGCTTTTATACATGAAGGCAAAAGCAAGGTGCTTTATCGGTTGCAAGATACCCACTGGAATATAGAAGGTAATCAGTTAGCTGCAACCCTGCTTACTGAGTACCTAGCCAAAATGATAAAGAAGCCATAAATCAATTTTTTTCCAATGGATGAGCCAATCTATTTTGCGTACTGGCAAAAGTGTGCAAGTGATGACACAGTAAATGTATGTTTATTTGCCCACGCCCCAGCACAAATTCAGATTGTGCCTTAACTTGACAATGTCACCTTTCAATCATTAACCGTTTTTTCGTACAAGGTTCGCCTTGTACTCCTGAGCAAGAATCAAGTTTTTTCGTACAAGGTTCGCCTTGTACTCCTGAGCAAGAATCAAGTTTTTTCGTACAAGGTTCGCCTTGTACTCCTG
>QNER01000258.1 GCA_003646175.1 Candidatus Parabeggiatoa sp. nov. 1 | reverse complement strand
TTTACTGAGTAATACAGCAAGGGTAGCCTCTCATCCCTATAAATAACATAATTGTAATTCCTAATACCTTGGAATCCTTCCTATTGGCCTAATTGCTTAGGTTTCTAAGAAAACGTGTCGCACAATAAAACAATAGCGAACCCCACCTTTTTTCTAATTAATATGATAATCATTTTTTATTAATCGAATAGTTGCGGTGGGTTTCGTGTAACGAAGGGTGGCTACGCTCGCTAATAATGGGAGGGTTTTTATGAAAGAATATACCGTCATTTTGAACGAAAATGAGTTCAAACTATTTAAGTTAATTCAAAGAGTTAATATTTATCATGGGATAAAAAACGATTTGCTTGAAAGTCTTATGAAACCAGTCAATAATTTTTTTCAATTGACTTCTCATAAAAGAACTCAAAAGTGGTTACAAATTGGGGATAGAACTTTGTTTGAGAGTATTAATCCCTTCGCTGCGAAGAAAACTCACCACTCGCTTCTGATATAATCACTTCACTGCGAAAGCATATAAATGTAGAGGAGTAACGAGTGATTATCTATTTTGATGCTCAAGCATTGATAAAATCTCTAATTGAAGAACCCGGCTCCATAAGCATTAACAACTGTTTAATGTATGATATTATTAAGATGCTTGCAGACAAGATAAGTTGTAATGTAAAAAGCACGTATGTAAATAGAAAATCACAAATTAGAGTGAAAAATATGTTAAAAACATTAACAATTGAAAATTACAAATCCATCCACAATGCCACCATTGAATTAAGTAGGATTAATATCTTCATTGGTGATAATGGATGTGGTAAAACCAACATTTTAGAAACGTTAGTTATGGCAAGTGCTTCCAAAGCCCTAGTTCTGGATGTAGAAGGTTTAATCAATAGAGGAGTAAGGATTGCTAAACCTAACCTAACGTTTAGCTCATTTACTGGAATACGACAACAAAACAAAATTATTATTAACTTAGAACTTCAAGGAGATAATGATGCAAAGTTTGAGATTCCGTCCATTTTGTCTTGTGACGATGATAACAATATTTATGCCGTATGGAAAGATGAATCTCGGCTATATTTCATTGATAAAACCGAAATACGTCATAATGTTAATAATGAAGAACGGACAATAACAGAACCTTGGATTGTTCTAGATGTAAAGCAATTGACTGAATATCTAATATTTAACTTAAATACTGAAGCTTTGAAAGGGTTTAGTTCAAAGAGTAACCGGATACCGTTGGGTATTAATGGGGAGGGTTTGGATGTTTTGCTTTCCGAATTTACCGAACCAGAATGGAAACAACTGCAAAAATATAACTACCTAATCTCTTGGCTTGAAGAAACATTTACTGATAAGAAAGACTCGTTAAAATTTAAAGGTTATAAGTTAGGCAGGAGTAATTCTATTTTATACTTCAAAGATAAATTCATGCAAAAAAAGAATAATGTATTTTCTGCTGAAAATGCTAATGATGGTATAGTACATGTCTTGTTTTATTTGGCTCTATTTATAAGCCATAAAACGCCTTCTCTTTTCGCAATTGATAACATTGAGACTTATCTAAACCCAAGAATTTGTCGTACATTACTCAAAGAGTTAATTCAACTGGCGAAAAAAAATGATAAACAGGCACTGATAACGACCCATAATCCTTCTGTTTTAGATGGGCTAAATTTACATGATGATGAACAAAAACTGTTTGTAGTTTCCAGAAATGATGATGGAAAAACACAAACAAAACATATACGATTAAAGCCGAAATCAGACGAAAAATTAAAACTATCTGAGATGTGGATGCGAGGATATTTGGGAGGGCTACCAACAAATTTCTGAGCAGATAGTTTTATTAACATTCCTATTTTGCTAAATTCAATAAAATCAATCACTTACAATTTAATCGGTATAATGTCTATTATCTGTGGAAAAAGAATATATTATTCAGATGGTAGAGTTATGACTGAATGAGCGTAGGATGGATAGAGCAAGTGTAGGGCGGGTATAACGACAGCGAAATCCACCATTCTTCTATATTTGCTAGATGTGAAATGTAAGTTATAAGTTAGGTTCTTGGTAATTTTATGAAAAGTATTTATATAATTGATACTGGTGAAAGAGTAAAAATTGGAATCTCAAAAGTTCCTGAAAGAAGAATTCTTGATTTAGAAAATTCAGGTGGCTTTACAGCTATTCAAACTTATATATCAGAATGTCCTTATGCAGAAAAACTTGAAAAACAAGTATTAGATGATTTTTCTGATTATAGAGTCAATGGCGAATGGTTTGAAAACGTTAGTTTTCACAAAATTTACGCATATGTGACACAAGGTGTAAATTATGGTATGGAAAACATAACTGAAAATTATTTCGTTTTTCCTGGTTCAGATTTAGTTAAAATGAATTTTAAGTTTTATTCTAAACTCTGTAAGTTTAATAAGAAACTCCTAGTCATTAATCTTTGGGATGGTGATGGTTGGTATGAAGTAGATTTGGAAGAATGTACAAGCTCGGAGAGTTTTCTTGATTGGGTTTATCATTTAAAACATAAGGGTTGGTGTACTCCAGATTTGATTAGCGATTTTTTATTATGTTTTGAAGCTGCATTTGAAGAAATATTTAGTAATAGTGATTTTTATCGTTTTATTAATGGTGCAATTGAAGTAAATTGGAAAACTAGAACCATAAGCAAGCGTAGGTGGGTAGCAGCTTCGCTATAACCCACCATTCCCCTAAAACCCACGCGCTTTCAAAGATTATCAAGGCTGTCGTCAGTAATCATTGCTGACTTCCGCTTTTTTATTACACAAATTAAGTGGTTTCCAAATACCGGATTGAACCACGAACTTTTACCACCAAATCCGGTTTCAGCCTTTATCCTTCTGATTTTTTTAGGTGTCGGGGAGCGCGAATAAACACGATGCTTTAAACTTGGGTAGTGGTAGTTGTGATACCGACACCGTGACATGCTCCCTGCCAAATTTAACTTCGGGAGCCACTGCTACAGCCCAAGTTGTGGTAAGCAATACGCAAACATTGGAAAATAAGGTATGTGCGATGTCAGTAATATTCCGACAATAATTTTGGCTTTTGTAATTTTTGTCATTGGTTTGAAAAATTCCCTTGAGGCAAAAGTTTTTGCGCGCAAAAACTGATTCCGAGAAAACCGTTGGCGTTTGTCAAAGTGGGGGACGAATCGGCTTGACGAAATAATGACCAACACCACTATCTTCATAAACCTGACTAAAAAACTGTCAGTTTTTTTCGTTTGTTGCCTATTCCTACTTTAAATTGGAAAAAGCGGCTATACGTCTAAGCCGCGACACTTTGATAACAACACCACTGATAACTCAAGCCTTTGATATCGTATGCTGTCGCCGCGATGAATGGCAGCCGAAAATGCTAATAACGTGAGTTCTACTTATTTTTAAATAAGTTATGAATATATGTTAAATAAAAAAATTACGTTTAACTTATTGAATATACAGCTAATTTATTTAATGTTACTGTACATACATTGCGTTTATAATTGGTTCTTCAACGATCCTAGTGCCGCATAATGGCATATCACATAAAAGTGTGTGAAATGACACATTCCTACATTTTTACCAATAGAGTTGACACAATACCTAGGAGGCTGTCCGAGAATAGCAAAATCAGCGTTTACTGAAAATTAACTTGTTATAAATCAGTTAGTTAAAAAATTGCGTTTTGCCAAAAAATGAGTTATCGGACAGCCTCCTAGCAAGCAACCATTGAAAAGACATTCACTTTTGTTCAGATGGTATGAAAAATGCTTAACCTTTCCCCTTTCGTTTTTTAGCCAATAAATAACCATCGCCAAACTTAGCTTCTATCCCACAATAATTTAAACTGATAACAGTTATGGAAATATTATTTTTATTAATTCCCATATCATTAATATTGATAGGACTGATTATCTGGGCTTTTTTATGGGCCATAAATGCCGGGCAATTTGATGATTTAGAAGGCCCAGCCCATGAAATTTTAATGGATAATGATAATGTGAAGCCGGTAAAAGAGCAAAAATAGAGTGCAGGCGATTTTGGTAGGGGCATACTTTGTTAAGCAAAAAATTGACTTACATCAATTCTTATGCAATCAATAATTGTTTATACTAATATTTTTACCATTTTCATATTGACTTATATCAATCACATTTAGTATTCTGTCAAACTTTTATTGCCGTGAAGTGATTTCATAAATAAAAATTAACGGATACTATCCCTAAGAAGGGATAGCATCCGTTTCGTTACATTGTCATTGCATGTCGATGGTAATATAATCAAGCAGTTATCTATTTTAAAAATGGAGAAAATTAACGCATGGCGGAAACTGCAACCTCTACAGTAGGTACTGATACCTACAACTATAAGGTCGTGAGGCAATTTGCCATTATGGCCATTATTTGGGGCATTGTCGGTATGACGGTGGGCGTATATATCGCCGCTGAACTGGCTTGGCCTTGGCTTAACTTCGATATACCTTACCTGACATTCAGTCGTTTACGGCCTCTACACACTAACGCCGTTATTTTTGCCTTTGGTGGCTCGGCTTTATTTGCGACATCTTATTATGTCGTGCAACGCACTTGTCATGTCCGCTTAATATCGGACAAATTGGCAGCCTTTACCTTTTGGGGTTGGCAGCTGGTCATCGTATTAGCCGCAATCACTTTGCCGCAGGGTTTTACGAGCACTAAAGAATACGCCGAATTGGAATGGCCAATTGACTTACTCATGGCGGTCGTTTGGATAGCTTATGCCATTGTTTTCTTTGGCACTATTGCTAAGCGTCGGGTTTCGCATATTTATGTCGCTAACTGGTTTTATGGTGCTTTCATTATCACGATTGCTATACTGCATATTTTCAATAGCTTAGCGATACCCGTCTCTATGTGGAAATCCTATTCCGCTTATGCTGGGGTGCAAGATGCAATGGTGCAATGGTGGTATGGTCATAATGCGGTCGGATTTTTCTTGACAGCCGGCTTTTTAGGCATGATGTACTATTTTGTGCCTAAGCAAGCACAACGGCCGGTGTATTCCTATCGCTTATCAATTGTCCATTTTTGGGCCTTGATTTTTACCTATATTTGGGCAGGCCCCCATCACTTACATTACACCGCCTTACCCGATTGGACCCAATCGCTTGGTATGGTTATGTCCCTGATTTTATTGGCACCTTCTTGGGGTGGCATGATAAATGGGATTATGACGCTATCCGGTGCTTGGGAAAAACTGCGAAGTGATCCCATTTTGCGTTTCATGATTGTGGCCATTTCCTTCTATGGCATGTCCACTTTTGAAGGGCCGATGATGGCCATTAAAACCGTCAATGCTTTGTCCCATTACACAGATTGGACAATTGGACACGTACATTCCGGTGCCTTGGGCTGGGTGGCAATGATTACCATGGGCAGTTTGTACTATTTAATCCCGCGCTTGTTTGGACGTGAACTGTACAGCATTAAATTAGTTGAAGTGCATTTCTGGACAGCAACCATTGGTGTCGTACTCTATATCACAGCAATGTGGGTTTCTGGCATTATGCAAGGCTTAATGTGGCGTGCCGTTAATCCGGATGGCACCTTAACTTATAGCTTTGTCGAATCAGTGCAAGCCATGCATCCTTACTATGTCACTCGTTGGTTAGGTGGCGTACTCTTCCTCGCGGGTATGTTAATTATGGCTTACAACATCTTGAAGACAGTCACAAGTCCTCAAGTGGCTGAAATCAATGATACAATTCCAGCCCCCGCTTTAGCACACTAAGGAGAAGTCAAATGGCGACAGGACATGAGAAAGTTGAAAAAAACATTGGTTTAATGATCCTTCTCATCACAATTGTGGTGAGTATAGGTGGTTTAGTACAGATTGTGCCCCTGTTCTTTATGGAATCCATGGTGACACCAGTAGAAGGTTTAAAACCTTATTCGGCTCTAGAATTAGCTGGGCGTGATGTTTATGTCCGTGAATCCTGCATGGTATGCCATTCCCAAATGATTCGGCCCTTTCGCGCCGAAACAGAACGGTATGGACATTACTCGGTGGCGGGTGAGTTTGTTTATGATCGGCCTTTCCAATGGGGTTCCAAAAGAACGGGGCCAGATTTACACCGTGTCGGTGGGCGTTATAGTGATGATTGGCATTATGTCCACTTGATGAATCCACGCGATGTGGTACCAGAATCGGTCATGCCTGGCTATCCTTGGCTGGCGGATAATATTGTTGATGGCTTCGAGGTGCAACACAAGATGCAAGTGCTCAAAGACTGGTTTGGGCATCCTTACACCGATGAAGAAATTGCGAATGCGCCTAAAGCCGTAGAAGGCAAAACGGAGCTAGAAGCCTTGGTTGCCCATCTCCAAAACCTTGGCACCGCGATCAAGACAGTGAGGTAAATGATGGATATTTGGACACTTTTTCAGTCTATCTGGACAATTATCGTCATGATACTGTTTGTGAGTATTGTCGTGTGGGCTTATAGCAGCAAACGCAAATCAGCGTTTTATGATGCTGCTCACTTACCAATAGATGACGATGATTCGGTTGGAACTACAGTTAAGGAGAAGCATCATGTTTGAAGAAACGCTGTTTACCAGTCAATTTTGGGAATGGTTTATCATTATCCCAACGGTGGGTGGCATTCTGGCTTGTTTTGGCCTCATATACTGGCTGGGCAGTGATACCCAAAAACCCGGCGAGCAAGTGGAAACGATGGGCCACGTCTGGGATGAAACACTAGAAGAATACAACAATCCCCTGCCAAGATGGTGGTTGAATATGTTCTACATCACCTTGATATTCGGTATTATCTACTTGATACGCTACCCGGGATTGGGTTCTTATGCGGGTACCTTGGAGTGGACGGAACTGGAAGAGTACAAGTATGAAATGTGGGCTGCTAACACGCGCTATGGGCCGCTTTATGAGAAGTATAAAAACGAGCCGATTACCGCCTTGATTGAAAACGATACCGCAACTAACCTCGGTCACAGTTTGTATATGACTTACTGTACCACCTGTCATGGTTCCGATGCGGGCGGCGTTCCCGGGTTTCCCAACTTGCGTGATGAAGATTGGCTCTATGGTGGCAACCCGGCGGCTATTGAAACCACGATTAAGAATGGGCGTAACGGGAATATGCCAGCTTGGCAAGCCGTGATAGGTGATGACGGTGTCAAGCAAGTGACTCAATATGTACTCAGTTTAAGTGGACGTGATCATAATCAAGCCACCGCAGCCCAAGGTCAGAAAACCTATGCAACAATGTGTATTGCTTGTCATGGGCCAACCGGCAAAGGGAATCAAATGTTAGGTGCGCCTAACTTGACTGACAACATCTGGCTTTATGGTGGTTCCCCAAAAACTATTGAGACCACTATTGCTAACGGCCGCCAAGGCAAAATGCCTGCTCACGGTGATTTTTTGGGTGAAGCCAAAGTGCATTTGTTAGCCACTTATATTTATAGTTTATCGCTTGATAAATAAAAGGGGGGGGAAACCAAAGTTAATATGAAAAAACCTGAAATGTTTCAAAAACTTGTCAGGTTTATACCACTATTTTCAGAAAAATAACTTCGCGGATGCTATCCCTTTTCCGGGATAGTATCCGTCAATGGCTTGTGAAATTATTTATCTGAACATCTATACCTGTTTAGCACTACCAAAATAAATTCTTTGTGTAACTCTCTCCCCATTCCCTATTTTTTTATGACAACTGAATTAACTTTATTATCGGCTTTTCTTGCAGGACTATTAGGCTCCGGGCATTGCATTGGCATGTGCGGGGGCATCGTTGGGATGTTGACAATGAATTTATCTGTTGATGTCCGTCAATCTTTCCCTCGCTTAATACCTTATTTGCTCAATTATAATATCGGACGCATTAGCAGCTATACGATTGCTGGCATTTTAGCCGGTTTTTTAGGAGAACAATTTGTCGGGTGGTTGCCATTAGAGAATCCGCGCATCGTTGCTATGTGGGTTGCCGGTTTATTTATGATTGCGTTGGGATTATATATCGGGGCATGGTGGCAATTTTTGACTTATTTTGAAAAAGCCGGCGGTTTCCTATGGCGCAAAATTGAACCCTTTGGGCGGCGTTTTCTACCCGTCAAGCATCCATTACAAGCACTTGGGCTTGGTTTAATCTGGGGATGGTTGCCTTGTGGATTAGTCTATGGTATTTTATTTTTTGCGCTGGCTTCTGGCAGTGCAGGGAATGGCGGTTTGTTAATGTTCGCTTTTGGATTAGGCACGTTACCCATGTTACTCACCATGGGTGCAACCGCCCAATGGTTAACCCGCTTTGCCCAAAAAATTATTGTTCGCCGAATTGCCGGCACGATGGTGATTTTATTTGGTTTAATGATTTTATTCATGCCACCACCTCATCATAACTCCAATTCATCTTCTGCAAGCAATTTAGACCATTTAAATACTGAACCGTAAATTGTCAGGTATTTTAACAGAAGCGAACAGAAGTGGGGCAACCATAAAGGATTGTCATGTAGGGGCAATTCCTTGTGGTTGCCCTTCGTGGTAAAATACCTGTTTATTTGTGCTTCAGCACTTGGGAAGTCAATATGAAACTTGAAGAAAAGCAAAATATTGAAATTGATTTTTGGAAAAACTCTGTGACAGAGAGTCCAGAATCAGATTCGATTGAGAATATAATCGGTAAAATGGCGGGAGCCGCAGTCTTTCTTGATTGTTTGCGACATTTTGAAAATGCGTTTGCTCAGAGTCAAACCATATTAGAACTGGGGGGGGCAAGGCTGGGCATCATGCATTGTTAAAAAATGCTACCCTGAATCATCTGTCATACTGACAGATATTAGTGAATTTGCAATTGCCTCAGTACACAAATGGGAATCTATTTTTTCAGTCAAAATTGATGA
Source organism: Candidatus Parabeggiatoa sp. nov. 1 (assembly GCA_003646175.1). Classification (GTDB taxonomy): domain Bacteria; phylum Pseudomonadota; class Gammaproteobacteria; order Beggiatoales; family Beggiatoaceae; genus Parabeggiatoa. Next base: position 241 of record QNER01000258.1, on the reverse strand, counting down.
AACATTCGCTTGTAAAAGCTATGATATACCAAAAGATGACTCATCGTGCGATTGTATTTTTGCTTTTGCAGCGGCACATCACTTTGTTGCTCACCAAAAGACTTTGAAAGAAATCAAGAGAGTTAATTAACTGCTACTTGAAAGTTGGACATAGTTACCCATATATGGACAAAATGTCCAAGAAATCTCATTCCCACTCATATCGCAAAAATAGGTCGGTTAAAGTGAAAGTAACTAGAGT
>QNER01000257.1 GCA_003646175.1 Candidatus Parabeggiatoa sp. nov. 1 | reverse complement strand
TTGGTGGCGTATGTATCACTTTTGCACTTTTGCGGTATCAACCTTCTCTATATGCCAAAATCCTTAATAGACTTGTCCGTCAATTTTAGCGAATAAAAACCAACCGTTAAATTCACAAACCCTTATTTAGTCAAAAATATCATTGTAATAATCAGTGCTATTATTTTAGTGATACTATCGCAAAAAAAAGCGATAGCATCACGGCTTGAACATTTTTTTGTCCTGTACATAGTACCTAAATACCATGATGGTTTGATGGATATATTCGTTTAGAAAAGTTTTGTGCCTGCTAACAATATTCATAATTTGAAAACAACGAAAGCGAAAGTTTAGCACCGAAAATTTTCTGGACATATATTTTCCGCTATTCCAAGAAGAGTCCAAAAAGTATTTTGGATGCCTTTATCCCGCGCCTGTCAGTTTGTAGGTGGATTACGCCCAGTGGCTAATCGGCTCCTACGTTTTTATTTGACCTTTAACCGCACCAGTGGATATTTCCCGCTATTCCAAGAAGAGTCCAAAAAGCATTTTGGATGCCTTTACCCCGCGCCATGTCAGCTTTTCCAGCCAAAATGGCGATTAGATAAAAATCTATTATCCTCTTAAATGATGATACTATTATTAATGAAATACACAGCCGGCTTAAGAGACTCAAGCATGATCCTCTTTCCAAAAAGTATCCAAGAACTTTTTTTTATTTAAATTTTTTGACTTCTTGGATAGACGGGATGAAATCATCCAGTAGAATACTTCCATCATCAAGTTGAGTTGTTCGTTCATAAGCGACTTGGCGTGGGAACAAACTATTTAAGTGGCTGCACAAAAGTTATTTAAATTTGTACTCTAAAAACAGTACAACGGATACTCGAAATAAACGGATAAGGCTTTCCTAGATTTATCATCTAAGTATCAAAACTTGGCACTGATAGATAAACGCCGGCCGGCCACTTTTTAAAGTTGATTTTAATCCGTTTATTTCGGGTATCCGTTGTACTAAAGAATAATTGATAACAACCTTTTTTTTGGGAATGCGCCCCTGCGGTTTTTGACTTTGAACCAAGCTTTTCTGGATAAGTATAGGATGGGTAGAGCGTAGCGCAACAGCGTCACTGATAGCTGCAAAGCCATTATAATGGTACCGTGAAAATAATCAAAAAAACTTTTTAATATGGGTTGACAGTTTTAAATTCTCAGGTAATAAGGATTTTCAACAAACATTGTTCATAAGTGACTTAGCGTGGGAATAAACTTATTTATCGTTCCCATTTCTTAACTTCGTAGGGTGGGCAGGCCTTTTTTGCCCACCAAAAGCTTAAATGGTGGGCAAGAAAAAGACCTTACCTGCCCCTATAAATATCTTTAAAATAAAATACTTAAATATTTGTGTATAACGATGAGGGCAAAGCGTGGGGGCAATGCCGTTAAGTGATTTTTCGTGTCAAGTTTCCTTATGCAAGTCTGCGAAAAGTCGTGCAAGTGAACCTTGCACTCCTAATTACAAAGTATAGGTATGAAGAAAGTGACATTCCTATCGCTTGGCTTTTTTTGGGAAATTTATCAATTCAGAAGGAGGACTACATGCTTAAACAAGTAGTGGCTATACGGTTCTTGTGTTCATTTGTATTTGGACACACCGTAGCCTATGCGGAAGATTTCCGCCTCTGTAAAAAGGAGGTTGAATCATGAAACGTAATATGACACGGTTAGCCTTATTGATTTTGGCTTTAACTTTATTTGGCTGGTTTTCTACAAGAGCCTATGCAAACGAACTGGCTAGATCAAATTGCATATTTGACACTGTGGAGGCTGTTTTTCCAGAATTTTTTTCGCCACGCAATACAGCCACACAAACTGTCCCTCTCGACGAGGGAGGAGTTGCGTATGTCCGCAGTTACTCAAATGAGTCTCAATCTGGGCTGTTTGCTACCGATACTGGCGAAGTATGGTATGCGTTTTATGGGCAATGGAATTATTATGGCACTATAGATCAGGCTGATCAAGCTATTGCTAATGGTGCCTGCCAGAGTAGTGGGCAATCTTCGCCTACCTCAGTTGGTTTTTGCGCAACGCCACCTCTTGGTTATATTTCTGATGGGAAACCATTAACTTCACACGGTGTAGTTTCAACGGATTTACTTTGGCCAAATGGTAATACTGTAAAAGTAGCCTTTGATTTCCAAGGAAGAAATTCAGGAAAGAGGTTTTATGGAAATAAACCTTACATGTGCCAATCGGCAGTCTCTCAAACAGACTGCGAAACTCGCATTAAAAATGAAGTGGCTAAGTTGGCCAATACCTGGAGTCAAGATGGGAATATTCATTTCCAATTTGGCGTACCTTGGAACGAAGGCGAAATACGTATTCGTTTTCGGGATACAAATGGTGGTGGAAACTCTTACCTTGGAATACAAGCGTTAGGTATAGCAAAAGACGAAGAAACCATGAATTTTGGACTCAACGAGAATACCAAACCAGATACGTTTAAACGTACAGTTATCCATGAGTTTGGTCATGCGATTGGTTTTCAGCATGAACATCAAAGTCCCGCAGTTCACTATACATGGAATACTGAACAATTAGTTCAGGACGTGCTAAGGCAAAACCCTTCATGGGATAGAGACACTGTCATTCAAAATATCATTACACCTCTTAATTCAAACATCAGCAAAGCACCGCTGTATGTGACTGAATTTGATCCTCACTCTATAATGATTTATCAGATTCCAAGTGACTGGGTATCAGCCGCAGATAAGGCCAATAAATCCTCTTGTCCTTCTACAGACCCAAACTGGTGTGTGGAACTAAACCGAGAATTATCTGATCTGGATAAGAGGACTGTTGCTCAAGTTTATCCTTTTTCCAATGTGACTTCTTGTTCTTATACCATTTCACCAACGACCCAATCATTTTCGGCCACAGGTGGAACTGGTACGGCAACGGTAACTACTCAAACTGGATGTCAATGGAATGCATCAAGTAATTCTGGCTGGATAAGAGTGACTTCTGGAAGTAGCGGAAATGGGAATGGAACTGTTGGCTATTCAGTTTCCCCTCACAATAACACTTCAAGTGCTAGTTTAATTAGTAGCGGTCCTAGAACCGGTACGATAACCATTGCCGGAAAAACTCTGACAGTCACGCAGTTTTTTGAGGTTGCTACGCTACCAACCGCGCCGCAAAACATGTTTGCTACGGCTTTGTCAAACAACAGTATTCAGGTAAGTTGGACTGACAGTTCCAACAATGAAACCGGATTTTATATCTATCGCTGGACTGGCAGCGCGTGGTATAGACTAAACACTGTTGGCGCAAATACAACCTCTTACACCGATACTGGGTTGCAAGGTGGTATAGCCTATAATTATTATATTGCCGCTTATAATAGTTCTGGTGAAAACAACGAGGACAGTTATGTCTCTGCAACGACTACTGCTGTGGTTGCTACAATACCAACCGCGCCGCAAAGCATGTTTGCTACTGCTTTGTCAAGCAGCAGCGTTCAGGTAAGCTGGACTGATAGTTCCAACAATGAAACAGGGTTTTCTATCTACCGCTGGTATGGCAACGCGTGGTATAAAATCGCCACTGTCGGGGCAAATACAACCTATTACACTGATACTGGGTTGCAAGGCGGAACAACCTATCATTACTTGGTTGCAGCTTATAATAGTGCTGGTGAAAATGGGTATAGCAATTATGTTTCAGCGACGACTATGTCACAAAGCTATCTTGAAAGTTTGGTAGACTAACACCATTAGGTAGGGTGAGCAAAACGTTGCCCACCCTACATACACCATCAATAAATATATTGACAGTGAGCCAAACTGTCGGGGAACTCATTAAGAAATTGATGGATGAACAACTGAATATTTTCTACGCAGCCGCTTATCTCAGGATGATGCAAACGCGCTGGGCAAAGGCGGGTTATCCGATTGATAAACGTCCCGATATACTTGGCACCCTTTATTCGACGGGACTCTATAATAATGATGGCACAGAACGTCAACCGAATCCCAATCCAAAAGCTAATGAATTTGGTAAAAAAGTGCTTGAATCGACAAAGTTGTTATGTCAAAGTTAACGGATACTATCCCTAAGAAGGGATAGCATCCGTATCGTTACATTATTTTTCTGGAAAACGATAGATAAACAAGGGGCAACATTAGTTGCCCCTCCAAACTTTAAATAAGAAAACGTTTAAGTTTCATTTATTTATGATAAACACCTTTTCGATTAGCGATTTAAAATAAAAAAGGGTAAACCGGCTATAACTACAAATATTGCTTATAAAAAAGGATTTTGAAAATGGGCTTTAAGCTAGAATCGTTGTCAATATTTACAATCAACCAAAAAAGCCCAAAAGAAGCGTGATCTAATCCTTTTTTATAAACAATCCTTGTAGTTATACCAGCAACCATCAACCCAAAAGTCCTTTAATCAGCACGCTCCAATCCGTTTTTATAAACAATAACTACAAGGATTGCTGATAACAAAACAAGATTTTCCGGCTATCTATAACTACAAGGATTGCTTATAAAAAAGGATTTTGAAAATGGGCTTTAAGCTAGAATCGTTGTCAATATTTACAATCAACCAAAAAAGCCAAAAAAAAGCACGCTCTAATCCTTTTTTATAAACAATCCTTGTAGTTATACCAGCAACCATCAACCCAAAAGTCCTTTAATCAGCACGCTCCAATCCGTTTTTATAAATAATCCTTTCCGCTATACCCCACAACAACCAAAAAAGCCCTTAATTGAGTTAAACGTCGTGAAGCAACCATACAACTTCTAATTGTTTTCAGTTCCAGAACCCCGCTGCCAACCATGAAACCGTTCTATCCACTTTAACGCATTTTGAGGTGCATGGGCCTTTTTCCAATTGCCCGCCGCAAATTTGTTGGCTTCTGCCAAAGTCGGGTAAATGTGAATGGTGCCTAAAATCTTGTTGAGGCCGAGTCCCCATTTCATCGCTTGAATGTATTCGGCAATTAAATCGCCAGCATGGTGGCCGACGATGGTGACTCCCAAGATTTTGCTTTCGCCCGGTTGGGTGAGGACTTTGACAAAGCCGTGGGCTTCTTGATCGGCGATGGCGCGATCCAAGTCGTCAATGCCATATTTGGTGACTTCATAGGCAATGCCTTGGGCTTTGGCATCTTGCTCATTGAGGCCGACTCGTGCCACTTCGGGATCCGTAAAGGTTGTCCAAGGGATGACGGAATAGTCAGCCTTAAATTTCTTAAACAGGCCAAACATCGCATTAACGCTGGCAAACCACGCTTGATGGGCCGCGGTATGGGTAAATTGATAGGGCCCTGCGACATCACCACAGGCATAAATCGTGGGAATGTTGGTACGCATATGTTCATCGACTTCTATGGTACCGCGCGGACTTATCGCCACGCCTAGTTCTTCTAAACCAAAGCCTTTGGTATTCGCCGTGCGCCCAATGGCCACTAAGATTTCATCAAACGGCACAATGACTTCTCGGCCGGCATGTTCACAAATCAGGTATTTTTCACCTTCGTGTTGTTCGACACGCACGGCCTTATGATTGGTTAACAGTTGAATGCCTTCTTTAGCAAATTGCGCTTGGACGAGTTCGATCACATCAGCATCTTCACGCACTAAAATATGCGCGGCCCGTTGCACTTGCGTGACTTTGGCACCAAATCGGGCAAAAGCTTGAGCAAGTTCGCAACCAATCGGCCCACCGCCTAGCACCGCTAAACGTTTGGGCAGGGTTCTCAACGTCCAAATGGTATCAGAGGTGTAATAACCCACTTCCGCTAAGCCGGGCAACGGGGGTACAAAAGGCCGTCCACCGCTGGCAATAATAATATTGCGGGTGGTGATTTCTTGATCATTGACGCGCACCGTGTAGGGCGAAGTAATGGTGGCTTCGCCTTGAACACAGTCAACGCCTAATTTGGTATAGCGTTCCACCGAGTCATGGGGTTCAACTTGTTTAATCACGCGGTGGACACGATCCATGATATCGGCAAACTCAAATTCGACGCTGGCATTCTTAAAACCATATTCTTTGGCACGCTTGATATAGGACAGCATTTTGGCCGAACGCAAAATCGCCTTGCTGGGCACGCAACCGGTATTTAAACAGTCACCGCCCATTTTATGTTTTTCAATCAGGGTGACTTTGGCTTTCACCGCGGCCGCAATATAGGCACTGACTAAACCAGCGGCGCCGGCACCGATCACGACTAAATTTCTGTCAAAGCGTTTAGGCTTTGGGTAGCGGCGCATGATTTTGCGAGCCTTGGTAAAGTCCACGATTTTTTTGGCAATCAACGGAAAGAGGCCAAGTAACACAAAGGAGAATATTAAGCCCGGTGATAGAATGCCGCTCAACGATTCCAAACTACCGATTTCGTGCCCGGCATTCACATAGACAATCGTGCCCGCGAACATGCCCACTTGGCTGACCCAGTAAAACGTCCAGGTTTTAATCGGGGTTAAACCCATCAGCAGATTAATCGCAAAAAACGGAAAGGCGGGCACTAAGCGTAAAGCAAACAGATAGAAGGAACCGTCTTTTTCAACACCGCGATTAATCGATCCCAATTGTTGTTTAAAGCGTTGTTGAACAAAATCTTTGAACAGGTAGCGGGAAACTAAAAAGGCTAGGGTTGCGCCGAGGCTGCTGGCAAACGAGACGACAATTGTCCCGACAAACAAACCAAAAATGGCACCCGCGATTAAGGTGAGTATAGTCGCGCCCGGTAACGATAGCCCGGTAACAACAACGTAAATCACGAAAAAAATCAGTGCGGTTAGCCACGGATGCGCGTTATAAATATTGACAATCGTTTCTCGCTGCGCTTTGAAATAGTCAAGGCTCATGAATTGCTGTAAATCAAAAACAAAAAATAGGGTAATAAAAATGGCTATCATAGCCAATAATAGGAATTTACTGGTTTTCATAGGATTTATATGGAAAGTACAACGGATTGACGGAAGGATCGGATTTTTGGTAGTCCTGTACATGTAGTGATTTTACGGATGCTATCCCTTCATAGGGATAGTATCCGTTTGAACATAATCACTACTTATACAGGACGACCAATGAAAATACCTGTTTATTTGTAGTTCGGTACATATTACCAGGAGTACAAGGCGAACCTTGTACGAAAAAACCGCGTGAGACCAGGAGTACAAGGCGAACCTTGTACGAAAAAACCGCGTGATATGATAATGTGACATTTCAATTAAAAAATCCGGTAGTCCTGTATAAGTAGTGATAATGTTCAAACGGATACTATTCCCATCGAGGTATAGCATCCGTAAAATCACTACATATACAGGACTACCTTTTCATTTTGTTCAAATGACACAAGGGCAACCATAAAGGATTGCCCCTACATAATGCTTGTAGGGGCAATCCCTTGTGGTTGCCCTTGAAATTGAAGCTTCAAACGAAACTACCCCAGTGCCTGCGTGAGGGGTGACTAAAAATCCTTTTCAATCTTGAAGGTATTAAACAACGTATCAACAGCCAGATGATTTGCACCGTGTGGGCACTGGGGTCGTTGAGTGGGATTGCTTCAAATATAAGGGCAACCACAAGGGATTGCCCCTACATATCATCAATTTTTAAGGTTTGTTGATATCCCAATTGTAGTCATGAGCAATTGAGCCTCTGTAACCTCGCAAACGATTTGCCAAAGTTGAATTGGCATACTGACGCAAATGCGTTATCACATTGTCATTAGTACTACCAAAATCAACGCTGTACCAACGGTAAATGCTGGAAACCAACAGCTTGCCATTGCTCTGAAACTGCACACCGCGTGAATGATTCACGTAATCCTTTGCGCCTTTTTCAAGCAATCTTTCCGTGTTAGCGGCAGTGTAGGCTTCCGATGCTAGGTTGGGACACCCCATACTGGCGCAGTTGACGGCATAATGGATCCGATTATCATTCCAAATCGGACGCAAAATATTATGCTCGATATTGTTCAAAGTCAAGCTTTGGCTTTGGATTTTAATCAACTTCTTTTTCCAAGGGTTGCCAAGCCGAAAATAACCACCAGTGCCAATGTTTCTTATCGACTCAATGGGATAGCCATCGACAACCAGATTATTGACAACCAAACGAACTGTCAGGGCGTTGTACACATTAATCCAATAGGCCTTTTGCTCGGCCTTTGAATAGCTGCGCGGATCCCGCTTTTTCAGGGCTATCAAGTAGTCCCTCAATTTTTTTCTGTCGGTGGAGTTGGCATTCAAACGGGCGTAATCAAAACGATTAATACCAGACGGATGATTGGCCTTCAAATAACCGTCCAAGATGGTTTGCCAAGCACTGTGATCAAACTTTGCGGGATTGGATTCGTCGCTGGCATTCCAAAAAGAATCAAAATCCGGGGCTGCACTGAGCAGACTGGACCAGAAGAGTAATAAAAAGGCCCAGAGGCCGACAATTGTTGGCGCTTTGTGTTTTCGCATGATTTATCCTTTTCCAAAGAAAGTTAGTATAGCCTTCCAAAAAAGTTTTGTCTCTTGAAAAAACCTTATCAGTTTCGGAAACCTCGAAGGTTTGGCACATAATTTTTCTGGATAGCTATACATCAAAATTGGGCGCATTCCCAAAAAAAGGGTTCATTATCAATCATACCTTAGTACTTTGGTCCCACGAAATAAACGGATAATACCTTTAGTACTTTGGTCCCACGAAATAAACGGATAAGGCTTTTTGCTGTTTGGTGTTTGCAATCCCGTCCGTAACCTTTAGTAATGGAAACGGTATTCTGTTTTCGCGAACGGCAAAGGTTCAAATATCAGTTGATTTCGCGTATCCGTTGTACTGCGCGTATCCATTGTGCTAAGGTTTTGGGCTATGGGCTGTTGGCGTTTTATTCTCGTCAATATGAAGGCGAGCCTAGCCTAACCCTTTTTTTTACGTTGATTGGTTGGGTCACTTTACTCACTGTCGGGGTTTATGCGTATTATTTACACAATAAAGATATGGAATTATCGGTGGGCCGCCTGATTTTCTGGGCGGTGCTATTTCGCGGATGCGGTTTGCTGGGTGTGCCGTTGTTTGAGGATGATTTTTACCGTTATCTTTGGGATGGTTATCGCTTTGCTGAAGCCGGGACACCTTATGGCATCCCCCCCGCACAGTTTTTTACCGATACCACAATTACCCATATT
>QNER01000256.1 GCA_003646175.1 Candidatus Parabeggiatoa sp. nov. 1 | reverse complement strand
TCAATTCTGTTGAATATGGTGTTGAATTTGGGTGTTGAGGGACTTGAACCCCCGACATTCGCCTTGTAAGGGCGACGCTCTCCCAACTGAGCTAAACACCCAATCAATTTTGTTGAATTAGTTTACCGCATCTTTGAACGCTTTACCAGGTTTAAATACCGGTACATTTGCAGCCTTGATATCGAGGCGTTCACCTGTGCGTGGATTACGCCCAACCCTTGCCGCACGTTCACGTACTGTGAAAGTCCCAAATCCAACCAGAGTGACCGGGTCTCCGTCAGCAAGCGAATTTTTGATATTTTCTATTATCGCATCGACGGCCTTTCCCGCTGTCGCCTTGGGCAACTCAGTTGAATCAGCAACTGCTTGGATTAATTCTGATTTGTTCATTTTTCCCCCGTTTTACGTGGTATTGAATAAGAATCTTAATACAAAAAAATTTAGTTAATTTAATAATTGTCCTGCCCGAACATAATAACAAAGGCCATTATACTAATTGTGCTTTCATTGCTGCAACACCTCAGTCATTGTCACATAGTTAGTGAGTTTGTACGCTGGTTTATTTTGGAGTTGTGACACTCTGCCGATCTCTAATTGGTTCCACCACGGATGGCTGCAAGTGGCGTTGGCATCCGTTGTAGAGATCGTTCAAACACTTGTTCTATCCATTTGACGGGTGGGTTGTATATCAAAGTTGTTCTTGATGTTATCTGGAATGGACGGTAATTTTTTTGGGTTTTCGTCAGGAATCAATACTATACATATACCACCTCGCTTCGCCGCCCGTAATTTTTATTTTAATCCACTAATAGGTAATATTTCACCGCGTCAGGTAATTTTCACTGGTCATCGCAACATTAGAACACACCGGAATTTCCGTCAACACCGACACCATAGCAATACACATACCGACACCGGCACTAGGCCCATCTTTGGGGGTTGTATTTTCTGGTATATGGATGTGTAAATCAGATTTGTTATAAAAATATATCTATGTGCCCAAGCTTTTTGAACGTGCCCGTACCACGCTCATGGCAGCTTGAATATATTCTTGCATAACCTCGCCTAATTGTCCAGTATATAACAGTTTGCCTTTGCCGGGCATCACGGCAGCTTCTATGGTCAGCAAATCAAAAGCTCACTTCCATCCATACCAAACCTATTACTTAACCAATACAATCCAACTCGTCGGCACGTCCGTAACGAAAACGGAATGATTTTGGCCCGTTGTCCACCTTCAACCAGTACTTTTATCGTTCCGTCGGGTAATTTTAAGAGTTGTGCCAACCACAACCAGGTGAATATCATCCACCCTTGGTTCATCCTCATCGGCATTTTTTTGTGCAACCAACAAATTCGCTTGCTCTCAACCATCACTTTTTCCAAGGCATGAACTGATTTTTCGCAGCCTACAACACAAACAATGGAATCACCATATACGGGTAGACAACCATATCCCTTAGGGGAAGCACCGGCAAGACCAAACGTGGATATTCTTTCACCGCTGAGGTCTTGTCATCATACGCTAGGAAGTTTTCCTCTTTTTTAATTATCAATTCAATTAATTATCTGATGCAACCCGCTTTCTTTCTAAATTTTTATACAAAATAAATGGTTTTGATTTACCTTCAATGACGGTTTCATCAACAATGACCTTGGCAACATTGTCCATGGAGGGTAACTCATACATGGTGTCCAATAACAGATGTTCTAGGATGGAACGCAATCCTCGTGCCCCCGTATTTCTCACCATAGCTTTACGTGCGATTGCCCCTAAGGCCTCTTGTCGAAATTCAAGCTCACTACCTTCCATCTCAAACAAACGTTTATATTGTTTGGTTAAGGCATTTTTAGGTTCTGTAAGTATCTGCACGAGTTGTTCTTCATTTAATTCTTCAAGCGTTGCGGCAACTGGTAAACGTCCTACCAGTTCAGGAATTAAACCATACTTTATCAAATCTTCCGGCTCAAGGGTATTAAGTAATTGATTGAGAGTCCTGTCTTTTTTGGTTGTCACTTCTGCTGCAAAACCTATGCCGCTCTTTTCCGTACGTGCCCTGATCACTTTTTCTAAGCCTGCAAAAGCACCACCACAAATAAATAAAATGTTTTTGGTATCAACAGCTAAGTATTCTTGTTGTGGATGTTTTCGGCCGCCTTGAGGGGGTATGGAGGCCACCGTGCCTTCAATTAATTTCAACAGGGCTTGTTGTACGCCTTCCCCAGAAACATCTCTGGTTATTGAGGGATTATCAGATTTGCGGGAAATTTTGTCAATTTCATCTATGTAGATGATACCCGTTTGGGCTTTTTCAACCTCATAATCACATTTTTGCAACAATTTTTGTACAATGTTTTCAACATCTTCACCCACGTAGCCTGCTTCGGTGAGTGTGGTCGCATCGGCCATTGTAAATGGGACGTTTAACAGCCGTGCCAGTGTTTCGGCTAGTAATGTTTTACCACTGCCGGTCGGCCCTATCAATAAAACATTACTTTTGGCAATTTCTACATCGCTTTGGGAATTGGTTTCTAGGCGCTTGTAGTGGTTGTAAACGGCGACACAGAGTACCTTTTTGGCATAATCTTGCCCTATCACATATTCATTTAAAAGTTGATTTATTTCGTAAGGCGTTGGCAAGCTGCGATGATTGTTGCTGTCATAATGTTCTGGTTCATCTTCTCGTATGATATCATTACACAATTCAACACATTCATCACAGATAAATACAGAGGGGCCTGCAATCAGTTTGCGAACCTCATGCTGGCTTTTCCCACAAAAAGAACAGTAGAGCAAACGATCATCATTACCAAAAAGGCCTTTCCTCTTGTCAACCATATAAGTCTCCTTGTTTTGCAGTTATTCGTGCTGGTTTCTGAGTTGATAAAATCAATGAGTTATATACCAGAGAGCACTGTGCGTTATTTTATCGCTTGCTGTGAATTAATTTCATTTTTCATTTTTCATTTCAATAATTGGCATTGTTCAGTTATCTATTTGAGACAAAAGAGATTTTTGCACAAAAAAATTTTTACCTAGGAGTCTATTTGACTTAACAGTTAAATAATTGATTTACAATAGATTTTCTTTTAGCCAGAAATAGAATAAAGTGAATTAAATCAATACGTTAGTCCACTAAGTCAGACAAACTCCTAGACAAATTGTTATCAACTGCCCCGAGGCAGGGGCCCCTCAAAGTCAAGACTAACTAGTTTTGAACTTTTTGATTATGGTTTTTGGGGAAAAGGAGAAACGATACCAGAAGCCATAAATTATAACTTACTGAGGGACTTGCAAAACTCCGACGCTCAACCATAAATCAATAACTTACGAGTACCTAATGGCAGGTAAGTTATTGATTTATCGTTTATGCCCAAGAGCCTCTTTGCAAGAGGCTATTACTGTTTTTTAATACCGTTTTCAAAATAATCATCCGTATATCGTGGTTAAATCAATAACTTATATCGGACTTTGACGAGACCATGCTGTTCTAGGACTTACGCATTGACAACTCACCTAAAAATAGGTTACTCAATTTTTGGTTTCATTGTGTTTTGTCTATACTAGGACTTACGCATTGTCTTCATTATAATAAATAGGTTATGCAAAACGTCAGAGCAATTGAAAGGAAAACCGGCAATTACCTCATATGCTGTAGGGGAAACATCTAAAATTGTACCACTGACATTTAACTAAATTAGTAGATTTAACTAAATTAGTAAAATTCTTGGACATTGAGAAGTTATTTTTGTCAAATTTCTGGGCACCGCCCCTGTTTTTAGTGCCATTTTGAGTCAAATTCACCGCTTTAAAGTGGGCATGTGGTTTGACTCTATATTTAATTAACTAACTGATATTAAAAATAAAATCGATGAAACCAAAAATGGTATGGCATATTTTTAGGTGAGTTGTCAATGCGTAAGTCCTATATACAATACCTTCGCCAATAAAAGTTTAGGAGTTAGGAGTTCATTCGAGCGAAATATTTTCAAATTCACTTACTTACTTACCACACGTTTTATAAAGATTTAGGCGACATACCTTAAAAATCGGATCGGGATTTAGCACAGAACATTTAAATCACTAACTATTTGATTATAAAAAAAATAATAAAACCGTTTGCTAAACCGCCCTTTGCACTTGCTTCCCATGAATCTCTTAAAAAACAATGAGTTACAAAATTAGCGAAGGTATTATCTATAATATCAGTCGGTTAATAAATAGAGAGCCAAACCATATACCCCACCCCGTATCAATGCGGTGAATTTGAATCAAAATGACTCAAAAAGTAGATGGTTAAATAAAATTTGACCAATAATAAATTTATAAAGGTATAAGAAAAAAATGTTAACTATATTGAGGCTATTGCAAAACTAATGTAACTTATTGATTTTATTGATATTATAGGATTTCATAACAACTAATAAAATCAATGACTTATGATAATTTTGCAAGAGGATCTATTTTGTAAAATTTCGTGGCGCATTTTTACCGCTCCCCCTACCGCTTTTAAGACGACTGTCTGTTTACATCGATTTAGGGCTTTTAGACGAACTGACATTCTCAATTTTGAATAACCTATTTTTATCTTTATGACAATGCGTAAGCCCTATGTTCATTAAAATGGAATTCTTACCACTGATAACTGTTATTGCGCCTTTGTCAAGGCTTGCCGAGTTGATAACACAGCATCGACGAGACCATATTGTACTGCAGCCTCAGCTGCCATAAAATTATCCCGTTCGGTATCAATTTGGATTTTTTCGATGGGTTGTTCGGTATGTTTGGCGAGTATGGTATTCAAACGTTCACGTACTTTTAAAATTTCGCGGGCGTGAATATCAATATCAGTTGCTTGACCTTGAAATCCACCCAAAGGTTGATGAATCATCATGCGCGAATGGGGTAAGCTATAGCGCTTATCCTTAGTGCCACCTGCGAGTAGCAAGGCACCCATGCTGGCTGCTTGACCAATACATAGGGTGCTGACATCGGGTTTGATAAATTGCATGGTATCATAAATCGCTAATCCCGCACTTACCGAACCGCCCGGTGAATTAATGTATAAGTGTATATCTTTTTCCGGATTTTCTGATTCTGAAAAGAGCAGCTGAGCGACAACCAGATTAGCCATATAATCTTCAATTTGACCGACTAAAAAAATCACCCGTTCTTTAAGAAGCCTAGAATAAATATCATAGGTCCTTTCACCGCGTGCAGATTGTTCAACAACTATCGGTACTAAACCGCCTGTCCCCCAAATTTCCGAGTATGGTCTCTCATTCATTAGTTGGCAACCTGTTTGCTAGGAATTTGATTTGGTTCCATCACAGTTGTATAAAAATCAACTGGTTTTTCGGTTAGTTGTGATCGATCTAACAACCATTTTACAACAGTGTCTTCTAGTACCATTGATTCCACTTCTTTCAAGCGTTGTTCATCGGCATAGTACTCTTTCACCACAGCTTCTGGCGTTTCATAGGTCAAGGCAATTCTTTCAATCAATTGCCTAACTTGATCGGGTTGTACTTGGATATGATATCTTGATATTAATTCACTTATTAAAATTCCAATTTTTACGCGCTTGACGGCATCGTCCTTAAAGATATCGAGGTTTTGAGTTTGAGTTTGCAATTCCTGCAGCCGATTTTTTTTAAGGCGTTGGATTTCCGCTTCAACTAAGGATGGGGGTACATCGATAGGATTCGCTTTCAACAAGGCATCAAGTACTTGTTGTTTGATTTGTCCTTCAGTAGCGTACTCCAATTCACGTTCCATATTGCAACGCGCATCAAGACGCAAAGATTCAATACTGCCATCTCCCACCCCAAAAGATTTGGCAAACTCAGCATTTATTTCTGGCAGCAGCGGCGTAGCAACCTTTGATACATGCACCACAAAATGCACTGTCTGGCCTGCTAATTGAGGGTTGTGATGATTCGGAGGAAAAGTTAAATCAAAATCGCGGTCTTCTCCTGCACAAACCCCTAGTAATTTTTCTTCAAATTCTTGTATAGCAAAATTATTTTGTCCTAAAATCAGTGACACTTGCTTGACTTCATTTCCGTTGAATGATAAACCGTTGATGGTGCCAACAAAATCAAAGATAACGCGATCTCCTGAAGTGGCAGGATGAAAAACATCCTTCCACGTTTGACGTTGTTGCCGTAGCCTCTGCAACATAATCTCAATGTCGGCTTCGGAGACTTTTGCCACCGGTTTTTCAACGGGTAAACCGTCCACATGTAATGTGGTGATTTCTTGGTAAACTTCAAAAGTAACCGTGTAAGACAAGCCTTGTTCAAGGTTTTTAATATCACTGTTCAAATTAAAGGTGGGTTCACCAATCGGACGTAGTTTTTCCTGCCTCACTGCCTCCATGAAACTCGCTTGTACGACTTCACTGAGGACTTCTTGGCGCACCTTTTGACCATATTTTTGTTCAAGCACTCGTATGGGGACTTTACCGGACCGAAAACCATTGAGTTTGGTTTGACGCGCCAAAGATTTGAGACGATTTTGAATTTCAGGTTCGATACGTTCCTTATGAACCCCAACTGTCATACTACGCGAAACGGCACTGGTTTGTTCTACGGACACTTGCATGTCTTAAACCTCTTTATTAACAAAGCGTTATAACTAATGATGCGAAAGGAGAGACTCGAACTCTCACAGGATATTTCCTACTGGTACCTAAAACCAGCGCGTCTACCAATTCCGCCACTTTCGCTTGATTAATTGACATTATACAGTGAACCGTGTTCGTCAAAAAAAACCAGCCTCTTCCTTCAGTGCTTTAAAGTGGGCCGTGTAGGGATCGAACCTACGACATGCTGATTAAGAGTCAGCCGCTCTACCAACTGAGCTAACGGCCCTATATTTTTATAAAGTTTTTGATGCTATTTGGCTTTGCGGCAATCAATTTTTGAGTGTTTAGATATGCAACTCATTGATTTTTAAGAAAATTAGTTTTAGGCACCAAAAGAATATTTACTTTTGAAATCAATGATTTACAAAAAATTTGATCTATCAAGTATAAAGTGGGCCGTGTAGGGATCGAACCTACGACATGCTGATTAAGAGTCAGCCGCTCTACCAACTGAGCTAACGGCCCTATAAAACTGTCAACTATTCTACAAAAAATGAGCACAACACAACAAACATTTTAAGGCCATGGTCATAGTTATCGATTATTCAACTAGTACATTGTCAAGAAACTTTTGTCGGGTTATATTTTTATTTATTTAATAATATTCTTATGGTTAGCGAACTATCAACCAGACAAAACCAATTTGACAGTGTACTATAATATAATTAACTAGAATAAATTTTTACATGTTATCTCAAGTTATTATCTCAAGTTTCAACGTTCAAAATTTAGACTTAATATATTGTTTTCCCAAAAATTAATTATCAATACCAGAAAATTGAGCAATAAACTTACATTTCGCACTTAAAAAAATTATTTTGGTATTAAGCAATGTACTTATTTATTAGTCAGTTACATTTTGTCAATGTAAAAACGCCACATAATTTCTGCAAATTTTACTCTCAAGTTGCTCTATACGTAATTGATTAATTTTATTATTCGAGGTTTTCTACCTCTTCAAAACATAACCAATGTAACTATTTGATTTATAATAAATCGTCGTGTTATAGGTGACAACTTGGGTATTTTTATCATTTTTCAGTCATAAAATAACAATGCTTATAAATAAATCACTTAGAAACATTATTTACTATTTTTGTGTATAAAAATGTTAAGCAACTTTCATGCCCCAAAATAGTCTAAAAATTCCTAAACAGAGGTTTTTTTATAAATGACTGATTTAAAATCAAAATATGAAAAATAGCTAACTGATATATTTTGTACGGTTATATTTATAACGGTTTGAAGATAGATTGGCAATAATTGCAACTTATGCGGTTTTTTTATAAAAAATCGCACGCAAAACGGACTGCTTCGTTATGGCAAATGTAGGATAAAAAACAGCATGTCCCTGTAATGGGGGGTACCATTTATTTATGGTTCAATAAAATCCATATATTACGATATAAAAAGAACTTGTCAAGATCAAAACTAATCTAATCGCGAAAGACTTAGTGGGTTAACATATTGATTTAATTTAGATTTCTTCTATTTTGGACTAAAATAAAATCTATTGTAAATCAATTAGCTTAACAGTTAAGCAACCAGACAGTTCTATTAGAACAGGACAAAAGTTTTGTGGCATTACTTATATAGATACAATACAGTAAAATTAACTATACTTCATTTATGTCCATCCACTTATTAACTATGTTATAAATCAACTAGTTAGTAAAAATAGGAACTTGGAAACATGAGTATTACTTATTGAGTACCGTCAAATTTAGTTGCCCAGAAATTTTTTTTAACCACAAAACCTTAAACCAAACCTCTAAAAATTTTTACCAAAAATGGATGACTATATTTCGATGTTCAAGTTTTTGAGGTTATTTGGCTTTGCGGCAATCAATTTTTGAGTGTTTAAATATGCAACTCATTGATTTTTAAGGAAATTAGTTTTTAAGCACCAAAAGTATGTATATATTTCTTTTGAATTCAATGACTTACAACAAAGTTGTAAGTCAAGTATATAGTCAGGGACTGATGCCACGCGAGGAGTCTGTCGGACTTATTCACATAACAGATTGATTTTAAATTATTTCCTTAAATCCCGAATAAATATAAAATAATTAAAAATAAACCACTTAGACGTTAAGTCCGACTCCTAGTGCCGTCCATGCATTCGGGGGTTTCCAACGAGAGTCCATAACGTTTCAATGGCATGTATGACAATTCGTCATCGTTGCTGTGACCACCAAAATGAAAGTTAAGGAATTGGTTGAAACATGCTTCCCCGTTTGTTTGATACCGAAATGATGGCCACTGCCCATTTTATAGTACGCTAGTGCTTCGTTTTTCTTATACAGAAAACTTAGTGTCGATGGGGCTTCGATCTACAAAATGAGCATCCATGCGTCAATGTTGCCGTAGCGAACCACGCAACGTTTTAAATTGGGCTCTGGCTGTCCGGTACCACGGACCGAACGAGGCGAAGGAGTCGTTCCCCCATGACGCCACAAAGGCTGGAATTTTCTTCAGAAAATGCTTTCGCTGCCAGAGACGGATCAAAATCCATGGCTCGCAGCG
>QNER01000255.1 GCA_003646175.1 Candidatus Parabeggiatoa sp. nov. 1 | reverse complement strand
GCTAATTGGTGTGGATGTTATTGAATCAGAAGGGCAAGTGCCAACGGCTCAACTTATCAACATCAGCACCCGTGCGCCTATCCAAGGCGGTGCTTATGATGTCATTGCTGGCTTTATCACCAAAGGTTCGGGTACGCTAAAATCCCTCATTAGAGGTTGGGGCTTGGAAACTGGGATTGATCCTAAACTGCTTCTTCAAGGATACCCAAGTGGTGACTTTGTAGCAAATAATCACAATTGGCAGGACAGTAGCAATGCGAGTGAAATTGTAGCGTTACCGGCTAACTTGCAGCTCAGCAAGTCCACTGATGCTGCTTTACTGTTAGCACTACCTTGTGGCACGGCTCATACCGTCATTTTGAGTTCTGAGAATGTGAAGGGACTTGGACTGGTTGGTGTGGATGCGGTTGAATAGTCTCCATCCAACTTTCCCAAACCCTGTTAGCCAGCGTAGGGTGGGTAAAGGGATAACGAAACCACAACGAGAACCCATATCAAAAGTTTTTATATTTGGCAAATCTTAGAGGTTTGAGCCATAATTTGCTTATTTTCATCAAAAGCCCCTAAGCTTTGAGCTCATGGGCTTTTTTTATGTCTCCAAAAACACCCCACCTTTTGATTCAGGCGGTTGAAACGGATACTATCCCAAAAATGGATAGCATCCGTCAAGTCGTGATGGGGTTCAAACGGATACTATCCCCCCAAGGGATAGCATCCGTCAAATTCACAGTTCAAAAGATCACTCGTGCAAGGTTCGCCTTGTACTCCAGTATAGGGGTTTCACGGCGTTTTACTCATCTTACCCTCGCTTTTCTTGATTTCATCCACGCTGCTAATCAAGTTTTTCATGTCGTTTTTGAAAAAACGATAAGGTTTTCTGGTTAGTTTGTTTCTTAACCCTTCTAATAAATTCAGTGGACGCTCTGTTAATTCAAATTCTTCTACTAACACTTCGATAATTCTCGCATCTGCTTGGTTGAAGAAAGGTAGGAATACTCGCTTAGGATTTTTATCATCCAGTTGGGCGTTGAGTGTTCTTAACGCGTTACGAATTTCCACTATTTTTTCTGGTTGAAGGGGATTTGTGACTTCATTAAAGCCAAGTTCTTCAGAAATCCGTTGTTTGTCTTCCGTTTGAGTTTCAATAAACTCGTTAATGGATTGTGCCTGATGATATTCCTCAAGTTTGTCTATTTGACAGAAAACCGAGGCACCACAAACACTGCCGAGCAGTTCTTCTAACTCGTTTTCAGCTTCACGATAATGCTGGTTGGGAAAAAACTGCTGTTCGCTCCAATGTGTTAACAGGGCATAGAACTTGACTCTTTTTGTCAGATGGTCGGCATTTTTACCTAAATAATGCGCTAATGCTTGATCTTCTGGCAGAGATTGGGTCAGAATTTTTCTTAATCGCTTAGCAATGGTAACTTCTTCATTATTCAATAAAGGCAGATAGACGGCTATTTGCGCGGTATTTGTTAACGCAGAATAGAGCTTTCTTAACTGGTTACGAATCTTGACTATCTTTGCCAGTGAGTCAATTTCATCAAGGTTAAGTTGAGTTTTCAGAAAATCTCGCGATACCTCATCGTTCACCCATTTTGTCGCAAGGATGTGAAATGCTTGTCCAGTCGTCTGTGCCAAACCTTCGAGGTTTGACAAACCTCGAAGGTTTTTATCAGACTTTTCAACGTGACTATAACAACTAGAGAAATCATCACGGTTATCCAGTGGTTTACCGCAGAGCAACATGTTTAATTCTTCTATTGCTTTAGCATAATTTGCGTCATTAATAGAAAAACCTTGTTTATTCAAAAGCTCAACCACGATTTCTACAGGCGTTTTCTGCGGTTGTTGATTGGTTGTTACGACTGGCGTAGTAGGATTCTGTCTGTCGGCTGTTATCGCTTTTTTGAAAATAAATATCCCTATTATGACGCTAACGATTAGGACAATAATCCACATTTTATAGCTCAGTTTTGAAAACCAACGGAATAATTTGTCCTTATAACGATTGTGCGGCATCCTAGGCAGACTATTAAACAGCGTATCTTGCCCCCATTTGTCTAATTCAGAACGATGTTTTAAAGCGCAACCTTCCGTTTTTGGCCAGTTCGTCTGGGTGACTAGACGTTCAAATTTAAACAAATAGTATTTTAGCTTGGCGCACACTTCTTCGCGTTGTGTGGTTGACAATTGGTTGACATCAAGCCCTACTAATACCAAAATTTCACGGCCGTGACGTGTAGTGGCAGTCTGTTCCACCGTTTGACTGACGGCAATATAATCATGTCCTTCCGGTTGATGGATGGCAGCGTTGACGCGATTAAAGGCCTCACGTTCTGAAATCGGTAGATTCGATGGTACAACCAAACAATGATTTTCTTCACCGGCTCTCGGTGTTTGTGCAATTAAAAAGAGAGGCATTGACGGATAAGTCTCCTAGAAAAGTTTGAATATGTTTGGTTGCGAAAAAACCGAGTGGTGGAGGTGTATGGTGGGATGATAAAAATCAGGTTTCTTGGTTCAAAAAATTGACCAGTTTTTGTTCCATATTGAAAAAAAGTTACTAATAAATGAACACTTAAATAACCCTGTTTTCATTAATAATTAATACTTCACAATTCACAATTCGCGCCTAAAGTTTTGGCGCGAACACAATTTTTATCATCCCAGGTGGGCAACAAAAGCCCTCACCACCCTACATTAGCTTATTTTTCTCCTTGAACCGATCCCTATTCTTCATGCCAAACAGGCAAATTTGGTTCAGTAGCCATGCCTTCAAGCCGAAAAACGGCTTTGTTTGTGAACGTCACGTCTGGCGGCTTGAGATCCAGAATGAATCCATTTAAGTCTTTAACTTGGACTTTTTTCCAGCCTTGCCCATTGTCATCATGGCTTGACAGCCAATTATGCTCAACAATCTTGACTTTAATTGTCACGTAGGTATTGGGTTTTTTGGTGAACTGATAGCTACCAAAAATGCCTTCAGTTGTTGAGCTATGCTTCACCGCATCTATCCCTACCTTCTCTATGATTTTTTTACCATCCATGGTAACGGTAATGGCATTGTCGTTATCGCCGAAGTCTCCCCATTCTATCCTCGCCAAGATGAGTGTGAGTTTAAGGGCACTTTTGATATCAATCAGATACTGCCGGTACTTATCAACGTTCTTTAGCATGGTCTTCAATGGGGCCGAACGTAAATAATTCTCGGCACGTTCGATGTCTCTCGCTTCAAGAAACTCGGTGTAAAGAGAACGATCTTCCGCTTCTTGCACGTTTCTACGCAAATCCCGAATATTGCGGCGTTTTTGCACGTTTTGGAATTCTTGCGGCCAATTGTTGTAATTGTCGAGTTTTTTATAAGCATCAGCCCAGTCTTGTTGATTAATAAACTGGTTAATTTGTGTTGCGAGCGAATTCAACACGTTACCTTGAAATTTCTTCTTCAGAACTTTCAACCGCTCATCTTTCGGTTGCCGCCGGCTTAAATGCCGAGCCGCTTCTAAAAAGAGGCCTTTATCAAACCAATCACCATAGTCTTTTTCAAATTTAACCCACGATTCATGGTCATATTTAGCGATGATTCTCCTCGCTTCATCGGCATGTTTGCCATTTGGCATTGCGTATAGGTAGGCTCGCGCCAGATTCGCTTGGACACTCAGATCATCTTTGGCTTGCTCTACCGGTTGCCACAAGCTGTTTTCCTTTCTATTACGCAACGCTTGTTCTTGCTCACGCAACGCTTGTTCTTCCTTATGCAACGCCTCTTCCGCTTGTGCAATGATCTGTTTAGCTTCGGCGGCATGTTTACCGTCGGGTTTTTCTTGCAAATAATCCAACGCGACCGCCTTTTGGAGGCCAAAAGAGGCCGATTTTGCGTTTAGCACGGGTTGCCACAAGCGTTGTTCTTCTTCTTTACGCAACGTTTCTTCAATTTGCACCATGATGTTATTAATTTCGGCTTTGTGTTTACCATCAGGTAGTGCTTTCAGGTAAGCACGCGCAGCCTCATATTTGGCATTCAGAGACATTGCTTGTTCTACCGGTTGCCATAAGCGTTGTTCTTTTTCTTCACGCAACGAGTCTTCAATTTGCGCGATAATGTTTTTTACTTCCGCCTTATGTTGACCGTTTGGAAGTGCTTTAAGGTAGGCACGCACAGCATTGAGTTTGGCAGCCAGAGAGGGTGCTTGCTCTACCGGTTGCCACCATTGCTGTTCAATTCGTTGACGTAAAGCTTCTTCCGATTGGGCAACGATGGCATTGACTTTACCGACACGTTCACCGTTAGGTAATGCCTTGAGGTAGGCATTGGCTGCTTGCAGTTTTTTGTCTACCGAGGGTGCTTCTTGTATGGCTTGCCAAAACTGTTGTTCGCTGCGATGACGCGATTCGTCAAGTTCAGATTTCGCCTGCCCATTACTGACGACAAATAGCCACGAAAAGGGATGCGAAATCGGTGCGGTGTAATAATACTTTTCTAGCCACTGTTCTGATCTATCAATATCCTCTAACTTGGCATTAGGATCATTTAAGGTACGATGAACCACATCATAGCTGTTTTTATCCTTATAGGCTTGATCTCCGGAGATCATGATTGACAGTGCCAGTACAATCAAAGGTGGCAAAACACTCACGCGACTCCACCATACCTTTGAACATTGACGACGGGCTTGTATCGCCTGTTTTGCCAGGTCTGAATCTGCTGGAAAAAGGCTGGCAATCTCTTTGCCTTGGCGTGTCAATT
The DNA here is from genome assembly GCA_003646175.1 of Candidatus Parabeggiatoa sp. nov. 1. GTDB lineage: Bacteria > Pseudomonadota > Gammaproteobacteria > Beggiatoales > Beggiatoaceae > Parabeggiatoa. The sequence goes on along the minus strand of QNER01000255.1, from coordinate 4,447 downwards.
TCCATAATGTATAAGAGGGATAGGGCCGCCATTTTTTATAACTGGCGACAACCTGTTCGTAGTTTTGCAACTTAAGGCTGTCTGTTTGTAACTGGATAGCCCCCTGTTGTGACTGAATGGCTTCTAGGCGTTGTGCCAACCAAACAAAACTTTCCAGTAAGCCAAATGACTCAAGCGGGTTAACCTGTTTGGGAAATTCCGTTTTTTTGCCATCCTCAGTGGTATGCTGTTCACACTCACCAAAGGCGCTAACGGGAAACGCTTTACAATTGTCTTCATCCACCTTGTTGATGAGATCATTATACAAATCCTGATGCTCATCGGTGGGAAGTTCTTCTTGAGTTAATGCTTTTTGCGCAACGGTATATTCGGACAATGGGGCAAGACGATCCCATTTGGTTATTAACAACACAATGGGAATAGGTTGACTAAATTGTATTAGCCCAATGGTTTTTTGCAGCCGATGGAGTTTTTCAAGGACACCCTTTTTGGTGTCATCAGGCTGTGGCGCAGGCGCTAATACTAATAGCCCATCCATACCGGTTAATTTTTCGCGCAACTCTTTGGCAATATCCTGAGGTGCGTTTTGAGGATTGACTAACTCGCCACCGTAGTCTATCAGTTGAAGATGGAATTCTCCCGTTTGAGGTGACGCCAATTTATAATCAAAAACAAAGTCGATACTTAGCTCCGTTCCCTCGGGCACTGCGCCTTGTTCCAATTGTTGTTTAGCTTTTTCAAGCCTCTCGCTACTTTTATGGAGAATATCGGCTTGTTTTTCCTCGGCTGTCCAACTTTCAGGATCACCGGTAGGCTGCCTCATCTCCACCGGTAACAATGCACAAGTACACCCGGTGGGGTGCACTATTCGTTGCATATCAAGGGCAGCTAAAATACAGGTTTTTCCTGAACCTGAAAGTCCGAAGAAACCTAAATTATATTTTTTAGCCATGGTTTAAAAAAAGATAGATAAATGAAAGAGTGTGATCTCAATTTGAGGTATAGTTTTTCAGATAAATAATTTAAGAATGAAACCGTAAAGCGTTTTTTCAAGCTTTACGGTTTTGCCCTAAATATTTTTCTGAACGTCTATGAACCTATCTCACTATTCGTTTTTGAGCTTAGAAATCCGATTTTTTTAAAAAATCGGATTTCTTAAACTTCATTTTTGGTCAAAAACCCAAATATTTTTATTCATTGTTCAGCATTTTTTGAATAGTGGGATAGGTTCATAGTTGTTGAAAATTGGTAATGGGCAATGAGCATTATAGTTATTCTCAATTCGCGGTTTGGTTATTCGCCATTCGCGATTCTCAATTCTCAATTTCCGCATTCATTAACCACCAAGCGGAAATATTCTGTTGCCACGCTGAAACGTTTTGCCCAGAAAGCTGCCCCGTTTGTTCTGATAATGCGTTCTGGGCGGTTTTCCGAAAAAATTCACTGCCTAAACCATTAGTCAGATTGATTATCATTTTAGCATCATTTCGCATAATGATTCTCGCTTCAAATTCAACAAATCTCGGTGCATTACGTCCCTTGCGGCCCACTTTTTCATGTATAAATTGTATGGGTTTGGTGACATCCAATAACACTCGCCGGTGATTTTTTTGTCTTATTTGGCTAAAAAGATATTGGCTTTGCTTTATAGAGGCCGTCACTGGGAGGATGACATTTGGTAGGGTAATTTTTTTATGCTTAAAAGTCTGTTGTTGAATGATCTCTTCAGCAAATTGTTGTGCCAACATTTTACCGGTACTGTTACCGGCTTGAATGGCAAACTTACCCAACGGCTTAACGACGTGATAAGTCCGTGGCGTAAAAGCCAAAACTTCTATGCCTATTATTCCAACGTCAAGGACAATTTCATGAGTCAATGGCCGAGCCATTTGAGCAAATGGGTAAGCCAAAACTGCGGCTGGCACAAGTGCCAACGCATCTAATCCCAGATTGAGCATATCTTCGCCGTTGATTTCTCGTCCTTGTGTCATCTTTTTAATCGCATAATAACTGCCATGAAAAGGAATCCATGTCACCGCGCCGTTCGGTGGTGGACCAACTTCTTCTGCAAGGGCAGCATCATTGGTGAGAGAGGCATAATAATGTAAACGATTAGATAAGTCAGGGCAAGTTTGTTCCTGATCAAAATGGCAAACACGCGCCAGTTGATTCGCTAAAGCCGCTTGGGTGCTTGCGGAAAGTGGACGGCGCATTAAGTCTCGAAATAGCGGCACATCCTTATACTTAAATAAAGCTTCCACTGTCTCATCATCACCTTGTAACAAAATCTGGATGATAATAGGCCGCATATCAGCCGGATAACTATTATCACCAAATAATAACACAATGGGCCCCAACCCCCATTTATTCAATAACATTTCACCCTCTTTGAGGGCCAGCAAATCCCAAATGTGGGCTTCATTGCTCAGCAATTCAAACTCACCGTTGTTGTCCACCACACGCATTAAGGCGGGCCATAATTTTTTACGAAAACCATTGCAAAAAAAATTGTTTTTATTTAAACGTAGGCGAATACCTTTACCCTGTTTAATCAAAAAACCCATGATTTCAGCCAGTTGTTTATCTGAATGCCTAATGTATTTGCTGAATACCTCTTCAAGCCATGCGTCGTATTCTTGTGCACAATAAGTGTTACGCGGAAAAATAAACACGGTTTCAGCACCTAAAATACCACGTCCGCCCAGTTGACACATCCGTTCACGATGTTTTTCTAACGCCTCGGTGAGCAGTTGGATATTGGTGGGTGTGGTATGTAGCGCATAAAAACTGGTTAGGATACCATAACAAGCCGGTTTATCAAGCTTTTTGGCAAGCTCAGCCGGATCATCAGAAAATGCCAGTAATCCAGCCGTTTCTGGATATTTGCGTAAAAATTGGCTTACCACGGCTTCGTTGTCAAGTTGTTGGAGTAATTGGATTTGAATATGAAAATCATTTTCACTTTCTTGTTTGAGGGTGGTAAACCATCCACTGTTAACAGCGACAACGGCTTTGGCGACATCGATGTGCCAGCCGGCTTTGATGAGTTCATTGAAGGCATATTGGGTAGCCGACAAAGGGGGATTAGCGGCCGGGGCTGCTAATAGCGCGGCTTTGGAAAAAAATAATAAAAACAATAATATAACTCTAGCCGTGCCATAAGGCAATAATGTTAAAGCAATTGGTTTTGACATGATGAGTCCCGCATATATTTTTGAAAAATTCACAAGCCACAACGGATAGCATCCCTCGAAGGGATGCTATCCGTAAAGTTATAGTACTGTAGCACTCATGAAAAAATTGAGTACAACAACTTAAAAAATCAAGTACATCGGGATAATAAATTCGCTAATAAAAAATAGAGAATAGCGAATGGGTAATGGGTAATGGGTATTTCAATAATCGTGCCAACGAAAAGTTTTTTCATTTTAAGGGACTTCAAAAAAAATAATGTACCCTGTGATGCTATCGCTTGCCGCGATAGTATCACTTCAAAGCGGGTATGTTATTTATTGGGTAGTCCCTAAACAGGAGTACAAGGCGAACCTTGTACGAAAAATTAAAATGTGACATTGTCAAGTTAAATATTAGACATTATACCGATTTAATCTTAAGTGCTTGATTTTATGACATTTGTGTAAATACTAATTTCAATTAAATCAATTGGTTACGTTAAATAGGTATAAGCTCTATTTTTTACTGACATTTTAATCAGGAGTACAAGGCGAACCTTGTACGAAAAATATTGAAATGTGACATTGTTAAATTAAATATAGCTTTTTAAATAAATATTTTCTACTCGTGTAGTTAAACGCAAAAACGTGGGGGGGTGATTGATTATAATGACATAATTGTTCCCATTTTTGTGTGGTGGATGATGTGCCATTCGCTATCCGACAATAGCATAAGCTGCACTTGTGACAAATTTATGACAGTTGGGAATTGGGAATTGGGAATTGGGAAGCGGGGCTGTTGGTAAACAGACTATCATTTATCTCCTTATCAAGCTGTCGTCAAAAATCTTCATTTGCTCAGGTGTGAAATCGTTCAACATACCAAATACCAATTTAATAATAACGACAAGGATTGTTTATAAGAAAGGATGACAGAATAACAGCAAGGATTTGATGAGTACAATAAAGATGAGTACAACGCATTGAAGGATGTAACGGATTATCCTCTTAAATAAGATAAATTCGTTGATTTCGATAATTTGTTGTACTTTTTATCGTTGTACTAGTGCAGTCATTCTAAGATGGGTACCAAAAAAATGAGTACAGCGGATTTTTGGTCTAAACGGATGATTACTAAGATAAATCCGTTTATTTCGATAATCCGTTGTACTCGATAAAACGATAACTACAGGGATTGTTTATAATAAAGGATTACATAATAACTATATCACGCTGGTGTTCTCGAATAGTACAGCTTATTTCCGGATGTTACT
>QNER01000254.1 GCA_003646175.1 Candidatus Parabeggiatoa sp. nov. 1 | reverse complement strand
GAACTTTGTACAAAAAACAGCCAAGGAGTCTCATTGGTTTCAGGCGAACCTGGTGCGAGAAAATAAGGAAACCCATCAATGGGGGCTGCTTCTGCATCTTTTACTTTGCCTACTTTTTTGCGCGCAAAAACGTTTGCTTCAAACACATTTCAATCAGAACCAAGTTTTTTCGTACAAGGTTCGCCTTGTACTCCTTTAAAAGAAGTGTTTTCGTACAAAGGGAGCGAAGTACTCCTGCCCGGTTTTGTACAAGGTTCGCCTTGTACTCCTTTAAAAGAACCAAGTTTTTTCGTACAAGGTTCGCCTTGTACTCCTTTAAAAGAACCAAGTTTTTTCGTACAAGGTTCGCCTTGTACTCCTGCCCGGTTTCTTACTTGGTTCGCCTGAAACAAATGATAGTCTGATAATCGGTAATTGATATTTAGGCACCAGTGGGAGTGCAAGGCAAACCTTGCACCCCTAATTAATTACAGGCAGTCCCAATTATAAAGCACTTTGGAAAAATCTAAGTTTTCCAAGTCGGTTTGAGAAATGAAAAAATTAGCTACCCCACTGTCCCCCCACATAATCTCTGCGTCATTGTCGGTATCAAGTTGCAACAGCAAAATGTCTTTTTCACCAACCACAACACTAGGGCGAGGATCGTCTTGGGTAAAATAAGCATAACCGCCCATTTTATGTCCTTCACAGGCAAATGTCTCAGCGTATTCATCCATAAGATGATTTCTTTTCGCACCAAATTGTGCAAAAAAATCTTCGCCCAATAATTCTTTCAATTTGTAGTCCCTTATGCCAACCGGCGCAATTTTTTTCTCAAATTGCAATGAACAGCTTGTGCCAAACAGGGGCAACTCTTCGGGTTTAGGCAAAAAGCGAAAGTCTGTGACTAAACTGTCTTCTGTTTTGGAAATAGCCGGGAAATACACCACCCGAAATCCATTTTGTTGGGTTGGATTGTCAAAATCGGCACCATAGCTGCCGTCGTCTGCAACATAAAATTGCAAAATACCGTGTTCTGGAAAACCTTCTAAACAAGGCACTTCTTCAAAGTTAATTTGAGCCAGCAAAAACAAAGGGTTGCGTTGAGCGTTTTTGGGATATTCGCAGCCTTTAGGCAAGTAGGGCAAACCACCCAATTTACTCTGCCATAAGGTTAACTCTTCAGTTTTTTGCGGTTCAATGCCAATAAACGGTTTGACAGTAGATTCAATTTGCTCTCGGAATTTTTCTAATTCAGGGGATAATTCAACGTCTAGTAGGTTGTCCATGGTTTTGCCTTTTTTGTTGGTTATACACTCTCGTGCGACAGTCACTCCATGACGGATAGCATCCCTTGAAGGGATGCTATCCGTGAAGTTAAAAGCTCATAAAATACCCTCTTCATCATATTCAGGAAGATTAATCAATTGAATAAACTTCTCAATACTTGAGGCACTTTGAAGTTGATAAATTTTTGTGGCATTCGTCATTCTTACATCACCATCTTTTCTGGTGACTAATTGCCATTTTTCCCAAGGAACAATTATTGATAATGTATGGATGATGACTGGTTAAGATAAACTGTAAATGCGGTGCCTTGCTCATCACAAAATCTGTAAAATCCGGCAATTAACCCCTAAATGGCTTTCAAAGTCATCAATCACCACCACACTTTTTCGTGGTGCCAGAAAAAGTTCTGTATCATTCCCTAAAGTATGGAACATGCCTGACGACATTTCCGGTTGAGATATCCATTCGTTGGACGCTTTTTCTTTGATATTGAAATAAAAGTCATATCCTTCAGTTTTTCTAGTGACAGTGACTTTTATATCTTCAACCGAAGAAAAAATATCGGTAAAATCTGGCTTTATCAAAAATTATTGGGGATAAAGCATTTGGAACTGATACGCTTTAATAGCGGTGGGCTGTTGTACCAAATTATCTTTAAATGTTTCCAAAGACAGGTTCGTTTCTACAATCAAGTTTTCTGGATTGACTTGAGCGTTAAGAGATTTCCGCCGCAAGGTTTCACTAAAGATAATTTGTTTAAACGCTTCACCAATTGGCGCGATACAATCCTCTTCAGAAAATAGGCTAACCGCACTTTCCGTTTATTTTACGGATGCTATACCTCGATGGGATAGTATCCGTTTGAACAAGTAGAAACGCATTTTCAGAACGCTCTACCAGCGTGACTTTTTGCTCGCCATTTTTCATAACAATTTTTTCGTAAAGAATTGAAGCAAGTTCCGGTGCGAAAGCACTTTTTCACACCCACTCATACTCATAGTTGGCATGTTTAAACCCAATTTCCCACGCTATCCCATCCAATTTATAGTCACCATCCGTTGCAACTTCACAAACCAGTTCAAGTGCTTTAACAATTCTGGTTTTACCGAACCAGAAATGCCCACCAATAAATTGAAGTTATCAAAAACAGTTTCTTCAATATGCCAATTTCGTTTGTGTTCATCAAATTTAAAACTTTTTATTTGCATGGTATCAGTTATCAGTTGTCAGTTATTATATAGTACAGCTTGTTTCCGGATGTTACGGATTGTGATTGATAATCATGTAGTACAGCTTGTTTCCGGATGTTACGGATTGTGATTGATAATAATATAGTACAACTTGTTTCCGGATGTTACGGATTGTGATTGATAATCATATAGTACAGCTTGTTTCCGGATGTGACAGATTGTGATTGATAAGAATAAGAAAAAAATCCGTCAAATCCTTCAATGCGTTGTACTTGTTAAGAAATCACGGTTGTTCAGCTTGGCTGTCCTAAAGCTTCAATATCTTTCCTGAAGCGGGCAATATCTTCTGTTGTAAGACTGAGTTGCCCACCAACAACATTTTCCGCCACTTGCTTGACTCGCCGAGCACCACAGAGTGCATGGGTAAACCTGATTGCGCTAATGTCCAAGCAATGACTAATTGGGCGAGTGTGCATTCATAAGCGTTGGTGAGTTCAGCCCACTCTTTTAACACTGCAAGTACACGCGCTCGATTTTCTGGTTTAAACCACGGATTCCAATCAAAATTTCCTCGCCATTCAACGGGTTAAAATTGCCGATTTAGGCCCATTTTCCCGGTCAACAGGCCTTGTTCTAAAGGTGAATAAGCCAGCGTGGCAATCTGGTGTTCAATACACCAAGGTAGGATTTCCTTCTCAATGTCACGACACAACATGCTGTATCTAGGTTGATTACTCGCAATCTCACCATACGCTGCATATTCTTTCAATTCGTCAAGCGAAACGTTAGAAATCCCAATAGCGCGAATTTTACCTTCTTTTTTGAGGCCCAAAAGACATTCCATCGTTTCAGCAATAGGGGTTTTCTCCGGTTCAACTGCTTGCCAATGGGTTTGATAGAGATCAATATAATCGGTTCCCAATCGGCGCAGACTGTTTTCTACTTCAATACGGATCGTATCTGGGCTGAGCGAGCGTCGAATCCCTTTTCCTTCCAGTTCCATAAAAGATGAACCACGCTCGTCTTCCCACCAGAGGCCACACTTAGTGGCCAAAATGACTTTATCACGTCGCCCTTTAAGAGCGCGACCAATGACTTGTTCGCTACGACCAAAACCATAAATGGGCGCAGTATCAATGAAATTAATACCTAAATCCAAAGCCGCATGGATAGTTTCAACCGAGGTGTCATCATCCACCTCTTCGCCCCAACCAGAACCACCACCCAATACCCAAGTACCCAAGGCTACGGCTGATGTTTCAATGCCCGAAGTTCCTAATTGACGATACAACATGCTTCTCTCCACTTGGTTTATACGCGACTAACAATACCACAATTTCCTAACACTGATTTTGCTGAGTTCACAGATTTCGCGGATTACTTGGCTAAAGAAATTCGATTTTTCCCAAAATCGGATTTCTCAGCAATCGGCGTTCTCACCCTACCGGTTAAAGAAATCCGATTTCTTCAATAAATTGGATTTCTCAACGGCTTGGGTATTGAAACAATCCTGCACGAACCTTCAAGCGGTTATTCGTCCGTCACGCACCCGTCGGACGCATTTTTAACATTTTTAATATATTTATATAACGTCCCCCGCGTTGCTTTGTAAGGCGGCATCGTCCATTGCGCTTTGCGTTGCGCCATTTCTTCATCACTGATAGCCATACTTAAAATATGGTATTGTGCGTCAATGGTGATGACATCGCCGTTTTTAATCAACGCCATCGGGCCACCTTCTTGGGCTTCGGGGACAATATGCCCAACAAGAAATCCATGCGAGCCACCCGAAAATCGTCCATCGGTGAGCAAAGCCACATCTTTACCCAAGCCTGCCCCGACAATCGCTGAAGTCGGGGTCAACATTTCTGGCATCCCGGGGCCCCCTTTAGGGCCTTCATAACGAATAACGACCACATCGCCTTTGACAATCTCTTGACGCTCCAGCGCGCTGAGCATATCTTCTTCACTGTCGTAGACTTTCGCGGGCCCGGTAAAACTTAAACCTTCTTTGCCGGTGATTTTTGCCACCGCACCGCCGGGGGCAAGGTTGCCTTTGAGAATCTGAATATGCCCAGTGGCTTTGATGGGATTTTCCAACGGGCGGATAATTTGTTGGCCTGCACTCAGTCCGGGCAAATCCGCTAAATTCTCCGCCACCGTTTTGCCCGTCACCGTCAAACAGTCACCATTGAGCAAGCCTTTTTCTAATAAATATTTCATCACCGCGGGTGTACCACCGATATTATGGATATCTTCCATCACATACCGCCCACTCGGTTTGAGATCAGCTAAAAAGGGCACACGATCACTGACTGTTTGAAAATCATCAATGGTTAATTCAACCTCCACCGCCCTTGCCATCGCAATCAAATGTAATACCGCATTGGTGGAGCCGCCTAATGCCATAACGATCACCATGGCATTTTCAAAAGCTGCGCGAGTCATAATGTCGCGGGGTTTGATGTCGTTTTCTAACAATGTGCGGATTACCGCGCCCGCCCGCAAACATTCATCCAATTTACCGGGTTCTTCGGCGGGTGTCGATGAACTATAAGGCAAACTCATGCCCAAGGCTTCAATCGCGGAAGCCATGGTATTTGCGGTGTACATCCCACCACAAGCGCCCGCGCCGGGGCACGCATGTTTTACCACATCCTGACGTTCCTCTTCATTGAATGCCCCGGCAATATATTGTCCATAAGATTGAAAGGCCGAAACAATATCTATCGGGTTATTATGTTTATCATACCCGGGTTTAATCGTACCCCCGTAAATCATCAAGGCTGGGCGATTTAGCCGTCCCATTGCAATAATACAGCCGGGCATGTTTTTATCGCAACCGGGCAGCGAAATATTGGCATCATACCATTGCGCCCCCATCATCGTTTCAATGGAATCCGCAATTAAATCACGCGATTGCAACGAAAAACTCATGCCGCGTGTGCCCATCGAAATACCATCACTGACACCGATGGTATTAAAACGCATCCCCACCAAACCCGCGGCAGTCACGCCCTCCTTAACCTTAGTGGCTAAATCCAGCAAATGCATATTACAAGTGTTGCCCTCATACCAAACGCTGGCAATGCCCACTTGGGCTTTATTCAAATCTTCTTCAGTCAAGCCGGTGCCATAAAGCATGGCTTGAGACGCGCCCTGCGATTTGGGCTGGGTGACTTTGGCACTGACTTTATTAATTGAGTGAGTCATTTAACTCTCCAAAATAAGATAAATTTAAATTTATGGCGGTAAATTTGTCTGCGATGTTGTTTGGAGTACTTCGCGACACGGGATGACACTTTGTACGTTAAAGTTTTGTTCCACGGAAAAACCTTCAAAATTTTGCAAACCTTGAAGGTTTAGCGCGAAACTTTTCTAGGCAACTCTATCTTAAAACTGAAAACTGATATACTTATTATTATTTTCAAAATGGGTGTTGATTGAGAATACTCCAATGGGTATTAGAAACAACATTAGACTGGTCCCTAAATAAACGTAACCAATTGAAAACGTAAAATATTAATAGGTAAATAAATCAAGTAGTTAGCTTATTAAGGGACAAGTTTACTATAGCCAACACGGGCTCACAAGGGCTCAACCAACGTCGTTGCCTGCGCTTTAAAAGGCAACAAAAGCTCGTATAAGTTTGCCTCATTAATATTGTGACTTGTGGCCAACAAGAAATCAAGAGCAATTTGTCAAGGCGCAATGCTAAAACACTGGGAAGTCAAAGAAAGATGGGTAAGGCTAAAGCCATACGACTACAGAGGGAAACTCTACGAGTTCAATCACTAAAAGGGCTTTGCTCTAGAAGTCAAGGGCTTCAGTCCCATGCTGCCAAACAAAGCTGCAACTTAAAATCAATTGGTTATATTTAACTTTGACGAGGCCCTACCAAAACACAAAGGATGCAATTTAATGAAAATTTATCATCGACTGCGAACCAGATTGGTCGCCATATTCTGTATGGTCACCTTAATTCCAATACTCATTACGGGTATATACGCTATACAGGTGTCTAGTAAAACCTTGCGGGCGCAGGCACTTTTAACGCAAACGGAACAAGCCAAAACGCTCAAAAATAACTTGTTCTCGTTTTTGAATACGACCAAAGGTGATCTCCTGTTTTTGGCTCAGTCGCCGGCCATGACTGACTATTTGAGTTTGCGTAGTACGATTTCTCCTCGTTATAACTCAGAAACAGAGGACGATTCGGCCCCACAGAACGCGTTGGAGTCACAAAGACAGACGTTAGAACAAGAATTTCTAGCCTTGTCTCGCAACCGTCGTATTTATTACCAAATCCGTTACCTTGACGAAACTGGACAAGAAGTCGTTAGGGTGGATGCCGATGGCTTGATAAGTCAGATTGTGGAACGCGCAAAACGGCAAGACAAATCGGATCGGTACTACTTTAAAAAGACCATGCGCTTATCAAGACAACGAATATTTGTTTCACCTCTCGATCTGAACCGTGAAAAGGGGGAAATTGGAATTCCTCATAAACCCGTTATCCGTTACGCGGTTAACGTTTATGACAACCAGAACCGCCAAGCGGGGATTGTCATCACAAATGTAGACGCGAGTCAGTTTCTTAACTTGTTAGACGAGGTACGTTTGGTCAATCAAGCTGGCTATTTTATGAGTCATCCCGATCTCACCGGCGAAAGACGCTGGGGGGGACCTAATGATTTAGACACCGGCTACAGCTTGGAAAAGGAATATCCACAATTAGCCACCAAAATTCGTGGTCAAGACGGCACCATTAGCACCCCGACAATAACCCTTTCTCATTTGCGGGTTCCTATCGCAGGCACGACCCGTCACTGGACTTTGATTATCCAACAGGATACGGATGACATTCTTAAAAGTGTGACAAAATTTCGGACCACGTTTATCATCATTCTCGTTGTGGCTGTGGTAATTGCCCTAGTCTTGGCATTGTTGTTTAGTGCCAGAATCACTCGTCCCATTGAGTATTTAACGCGCACAGCCGATGCGATCAGCAAAGGTGATCTGGTTAATAACCGTGTTGAAGTCAAAGACAAAGGTGAAATCGGCCAACTGGCTCGTGCGTTTGAACGGATGCGAGTCAGCATGATCAAATCTTTTGAAAGACTGCGTAAACAAACTAGGACTTAATCCACTATGAGCAAGACGCTATCACCCTTGAACTACCCTGAATTGATAGCAGAAGTACGTCGCTTGCTATCTGAAGGGCACGCCGGCACGGTATTTATTACTTCCACTGATGGTCATTTAGTGCGAATGGTGTTAAATGAAAAACGTATTACTTCATTAACTTATGATACCAAGCAACGCGGTTATGATGCTATTTTGCTCATTCAAACCATCAAGTCGGGCCGATTAAAGTTTGCCGAAGGCATCTTTGAAACGGCTCAAGAAGTTCCGTTACCAAACACTGAAGATATTTTTCAGATGTTTGGTGAAAAAAAGCCGGCACCGGCAAAGAAGGTTCCTCAAGCCTCAGCGAATTTAAGCAACGCAGTTGAACATCTCAAAACAGCATTGGCAGCCCACATAGGACCATTTGCTGTCATCGTGTGTGAGGAATATGTACAAAAAGTGGGCCCCATCAAGACAATAGACGATGTTTTTGCCATGATTGAAGTGGTGGCTCCAGAAATAGGCAATCCTAAAAAAGAAAAGGCCTTTAAAGTACAAATCAAGAAGGAAATGATTCAAAAAGGGCTGATTTAGAATTTGAGCGGAGTTCAAAACGAAGCTTTGCCAGCGTGTTGTTTTAAGCTTCGCTTTGCACTCCTACACGCCCACTTATCACTTATTTTAAAGATAAAAAGATACAAATGTCTGAAAAAATTGGTTTTATTGGACTGGGCATTATGGGATGTCCAATGGCGTTAAATCTTTGCAAAGCCGGTTATACGCTATGGGTACATGCCCGTCGCCCTGAAATGATGCTGCCTTTGATAGAAGTCGGTGCCACCGCCTGTTCTTCACCAAAAGCGGTAGCCGCGCAAACTGACATTATTTTTACGATGGTTTCAGATACGCCGGATGTTGAAGAAGTTATTTTAGGTGAAAACGGCGTAATGCACGGAGCCAGTGCCGACAACTTGATCATTGATATGAGTAGCATTGCCGCCTCAAGCACGCGCCGTATGGCAGCCACGCTTGCCGAAAAAGACATAGAAATGCTTGATGCGCCGGTGTCGGGTGGTGATAAGGGCGCGATAGCGGGGACTTTATCTATTATGGTGGGTGGCAAAGCGGCGCAATTTGAACGTGCCCGCCCTTTGTTTGAAGTGTTAGGTGAAAATATTGTCCATATTGGCGATCATGGGGCAGGACAAATCGCGAAAACGTGTAACCAAGTGTTAGTGTCGCAAACTATTGCCGCGGTGGGCGAAGCGTTGCTGTTAGCCAAAGCGGCGGGAGTTGAACCGGCAAATGTGCGAAAAGCGTTATTAGGCGGATTTGCGGGTAGCCGCATCCTTGAAGTGCATCGACAACGTATGTTGGAACACCACTTTCAGACCGGCTTTAAAACCAAACACTGTCATAAAGATATGCGTGTCGCCATGCAAACCGCGCACGAGTTAGGTATTGCTTTACCGGGGACTGCGCTGGCAACGCAATATTTAAGTGCTTTAATGGGCACCCGGCCTCGTTCATTGGATTCAGCCGCGATGGTGTTGGCACTGGAGCAACTGTCTGATGTGCATTTGGGGAAAGGGGAACGGTTCAAGGAGGAATAAGCTAAGGGCACGCGCGGTAGACAAATAATTGG